>DXEZ01000034.1 GCA_019114715.1 Candidatus Sphingobacterium stercoripullorum
TCAGCCACATTTTCAGGTTATAAAAAATACATATATCAAAGAAGCGACCATATCATTAATACATATGGTAATTTCTTGGTAATGCATTATTTTCCCCCTATTTTTTAAGTACAGTGAATTTAAGATTTCCCAACAAAGATTCAGTTTATTTGCTTTTCCATTATCAAAACATCAATTTTGTAGTTGAAAAACACGGATATATCTTTTATTTCCATGGGTTTCTATAAGAAAGACTCAAGGTAAAAAAGAGTTAATATATTATAAATTATGTGCCGATCACTATTTTTAATTGCAATTTTCCTGTCTTTAATACCGCTAAAAAACAAAGCGCAAGATGTTGATGTAACATTACAGATCGTTGAAAAAGTTGCCAAACAAGGAATTGTTAAATTAAGATGGACAACTGACTCGGAAAATCCCGATGCAACCTTTGAATTATACCAATCCGAGACAGAAGATTTCAGCAATGCCAATTTAATCTATAAAGGAAAAGAGCGAACTACTTTTATATCTGGATTAAACGATGGCACATACCTCTATAAAATCCGAATGGACCAATCATATTGGTCAAACCAAGAATCAATTGAAATTAAACACCATAACCTAACTCTAGCCCTATTTTTATTGTGTCTAGGCTTTATTGTATTTGCCTGCACTATGGTTGTGGTCATTCAAGGACACAGAAAAACCAAATCAGATCAGTTTTAATTATAATTCATGGTAGAAGATACACAAATACTCTCTCCAACCATCGGTTGGAGCATATTAGCTATTTTAAGTGTTTTATGGTTGTACCTGGGATATTTCTGGGGTAAGAAATCGAAGAATCTCGAGGGCCACATGTTAGCTGGCCGAAATGTCGGGATGGCTCTAGGAACAGCAACACTCATGGCAACCTGGGTAACATCAAATACTACAATGCTGGCCCCTCAGTTTGTACTTGAAATGGGGGTTTGGGGCATGTTAGCTTATTCCACTGCTGCAATAGGCTTAATTGCATTCGCACCTTTAGCCACTAGAATAAGAAAATTAATTCCTAAGGGGTTTACCAGCGGAGACTTCATATATCATAGATATGGAAAGACCACTTGGAAGGTATTCCTTTTTATCAGCTTATTTTATGGTATCATTTGGCTCATTAGCATGGCCATGGCTGGTGGAATTTTAATGCAAACAATTGCAGGTATTCCTTATGTAATCGGCACCACGGTGATTATTGCAGTTTGTGTAGGTTATACCCTTATGGGCGGGCTCTATGCAGTAATTGGAACAGATTATATACAATCTTTATTAATACTAATTGGTGTAGTGGTGGTAGGAATTGGAATATATAAAATCCTAGATTTTGATATGACCTACAACTATTTAGAGGAAAACAAACCTATGCTTTTATCCGTTTTATTTCCTGCGGCACTGATGTCTATTTTTAACAACCTTCTATTTAGTGTGGGTGAAGTCTTTCACAGTAATGTTTGGTGGAGCCGGACCTTTGCACTTCGAGGAAATGTAGGTAAAAAAGCCTTTTTACTCTCCGGATTGGGTTGGTTGCCCATTCCAATTGCAGCAGGATATATTGCTTTATCGAGTAACTCTCTAGGTTTAAATATCGACAGCCCAGATATGGTTGGCCCACTTGTTGCAACTCATGTATTAGGCGAGGTCGGTTCTATTATTGTATTTATAGTTCTATTTTGTTCTTTAGCTTCTAGCATTGACGCTGTTCTTGCATCTACCGCCGACTTGATAACCCAAGATATTTATAAAAAATCTTTCAGGCCACAAGCAACCGAACAGCAGCTTAAAAGATTCTCCATTATAATAATGGTAGCAATAGGTCTTTTAGCGTGGATAATCAGTATACCTCGTGTAGGAACACTTGCTAGTGTACTGTTTTTTGCGGGTCCCATGGTAGGAAGTACAATTTGGCCCATAATAACAGGTTTATTTTGGGAAAAGGCAAATGCAAAAGGTGCATTACTTGCTATGCTATTGGGTTCAACTTTAGGATTAGTAAGTTACTTTACCTTAGGCTGGTATACCTCTTCATTAGTAGGGGCATTAGTTTCTATGGTAGTAACAATTTACTTTACTAAAAGATCCAAGGAGAAATTTAACTGGAGTGTTTTACAGAAACTTAACTCATAATGCTATTCTCAGAATCATTCATACAAACTATAATAGTAGCATCAATAATTATCATCACCCTGATGACCGCCTTATTGATCATATTATGGATAAAAGATTTTATTAATAAACAAATTTGGTAAACAAAATATATTAACAATGAAAACCAATCCAGCTTTTAAATCCAGTGGCCTTAACCCGGACCCCTCGGAGCTGTTGCAAGATGAGACGATTGATATTAAGCTTTTAAGAGAACTTAAAGGTCAATCCATTTTATCTGTACATCAGTTCACTAAGGAGATGGTTTGTGAAATTAGTAAACTCGCAGCATTACTGCAATGTACAAAAGTAAGCGACTACAATCCTTTACAAGGACAAATTATAATCACCGCATTCTTTGAGCCGAGCACGCGCACCCGTTTATCATTCGAGAGTGCAGTACATCGATTGGATGGAAAGGTAATAAGTATTCCTGAGGGTAAAACCACGGGGGTTGCAAAAGGTGAGTCCTTAAGCGATATTGGAGAAATGTTCAACGCTTACGGTGATGCGGTCGTGATTCGACATACCGAGACTGACTCGTTAGATTTAATAGGTGAAAACTTAAGGATCCCACTTATCAATGCCGGTAACGGCTCTGGAGAGCACCCTACTCAAGCATTGGCAGACTGGTTTGCTATATTAAAATGGAAACCAGAGCTGAAACAAGCCAGCATACCTGAGGATAAAAAAATACACCTAGGTATATTGGGAACTCCAGCAAGCATGCGAACAGTCAACTCTTTTTTAAGGATGTCTTTATTATTTAAGGATAATATAAAAAAGATTTCCATTGTTTCCGAGTTAGCGAACCCTTTTGGCGAAGAACTACAGGAGTTAATTAATAATTCTGGTGTTGAATTTGAAATTAACAATGACATTAAAGAGGTTTTACCAGATCTAGATGTCGTTTACATGAATTCAATTGCCTTTTTAGGAGATAATTACAGGTCTTTAGATTCCAACTTTAAAATCGACAGCAAAAGTAAACTCAAGAAAGATGCAGTGGTATTGCATCCATTAGCAAGGCTCGATGAGCTAGATACTACTTTGGACAGCACACGGCATAACCTTTACTTTACTCAGGCACACGGTGCTGTATTTATTCGTCAGGCTTTATTTATATCAGTTTTGGACCGGTTTGGCAAGCTGCCCATCGAAGAAATTAATGAGGCTGTAACCCCTGCATTGGAACTAGAATTAACCACTTGAATGTACAATTAAAAACTACATAATTCGCAAATTACATAAAAAGTAAAATCATATTAAGCTCAACTTCCATACTCTAGAAAAGGTTGTAGGAGTTGAGCTTTTTTTAAATTCAAAAACAAAACTATATGAGTGCCATAGTAGGCTATTTAGACGCAAAATCATTAGAAAGCAATCACAAATTAACCATACACAAAATGCTGTCGGTCCAAAAGCACAGGGGGCCAGATGGCGAATACTTAGCTTCAGACAATAAGAACTTTTCTTTTGGCCAGAACTTACTGTCCATAAATGGAAGTCCATTGGATAGTCCAATATTCAAATCTGGAGGTTGCTATGTGAATGCCAATGGAAGAATTTACAATTTCCAAGAATTAAGGGCTCAACTAGAGTTAGAAGGCATTAAGTTTACAACTAAAAACGACAATGAGGTTCTGTTGCCTTTATATAGGAAATACGGCTTAGACTTCTTAAATAAATTAAATGGAGATTTTTCCATGGCGCTAATAGATGAGGACAAGAAAAAACTATTTCTCATCCGCGACAGGTTTGGCGTAAAACCTTTATTTTTCCATACCAATGGGCATGCTATATATTTTTCTTCTGAAGTAAAAGGTATCCTACAAGTCCCTGGAATAAGCCCTAAACTCAGCTCTGAAGCTATTTTACACCAACTAATGCAAACAATGATCGCTGGATCTTCTGCATTCAAAGATATATACGCCGTCAAACCCGGTCATTTTCTAGAGATAGGATACGCTAATGGACGGCTCGAAATCCAAGAGAAGAAATACTGGGATCTAGACTTCCCAACACAGGAGGAAAGATCACAACACAAAAAAGATAGTAGCGACTACATTCATGATGTAAGAGAGAAGCTTGCTAATGCCGTTGACTTACGTTTAAAGGGAGACCAAGAAGTATGCTCTTACTTGTCTGGTGGAATAGACAGCTGCTCTATATTGGGACTAATTTCTTCATTTTCTCAAAAGCCGATCCCTTCGTTCACCATAGGCTTTGATCATGAATCTTACGATGAAACGTCTATTGCAACAGAAATGGCCAAGATGGTGGGTTCGCAGCAGATGGTCGTAAATTTAGCGGCCAAGGAGCTTTATGGTCACAACTACGTAGACACAGTATGGCATGCAGAAAGAACATTTTACAATACTTTAGGGGTCGCCAAACACCAAATGAGTGGCGTAGTGACATCTCAAGGCTATAGAGTTGCATTAACAGGAGAGGGTTCCGATGAGCTTTTTGGAGGATACCCGAGTTTCAAACGTGATTTACTTTTATATAGTCCAGAAAGTGAAGAAAGTGTAGCTCTTAGAAAACAAATGGATTCGAGTAATAAACTGTTTACTGGAGCCATATTGTCGGAAGATCTATTATCGCACGATGCTTTTAATGAGGTATTAGGTTTTACACCATCTTGGATTCAACCTTGGATGAAAACCTTAGAACTAGCTAGGCCTTTGTTAAATAAAGACATACAAGAAGAGTTAGTGGAATACGATCCAATCGCAAGTATCGCACAGTCTTTCGACAGCAACAAAATAAACGGGAGACATGTACTAGATAAAGCACAATACACCTGGAGTAAAACAATGCTAGAATGTCAAATTCTAAATTGGGGTGGTGACCGAGTGGATATGGCTAATGGGCTGGAGTCTCGTCCCCCATTCCTGGATAAAGAATTAGTGGCTATGGCACTAAATATCCCCCCTGCTTACCGTATAAAAGGGAATGTTGAGAAATGGGTTTTAAAAGAAGCCATGCAACATATCATCCCCGAAACACTCTATAAAAGAGAAAAATTCGCCTTCATGGCGCCACCAGCTCACACAAACAAAGCTAAAACTGAGCAGAGAAACCTACTGTTTAACCAGTACCTCTCCGAGGAAAAAATTTTAAAAGCAGGAATTTTCGATCTGGATAAAATGAATGCCTTTATAAAAACTGTACAACAGGAACAAGACCCAGTATTACAAGTGCGGCAGGATGCTCTGGTAAACCACATTTTAGGGTTACAGATATTATCGGATCTATATATCAAGTAAACCAGGTTAATAAAAACATTCTAGCTTCAGTTAATGCAGCTAGAGTGTTATTACTTACGCTGACGGAGGCTCACCGAAGTTTGAGCTTCACTACTATAAAATGGTGGGTACTGCTTTATAATTTCAACATAAGTTTCATAAATACTTCTGTCTAACTCTTGTACTCCTTCTAGAATTTCTTGGGCTGCAGACTCTAATAGTTTCCTTTCCTTCCCCATCACCTGACTGACCAAGTTATAGAGAAGCTCATAGTTTAAGGTAGTATTCAAGTCATCGGCATCAGAGAGCTTACTCTTAGAGTTATAAGTGACCTCAAGGGTTACATAAAAAACACCTTTAAGAATTCTTTCTTCTTCATAATATCCTATAGGTGAAAAGAACCTTGCATTTCCTATTTTAATTTTTTTCTCTATCATTCAAACTAAATTATTCCAAACAAGGAGGCTCCCTTTTCTCCCAGTCGATCGATACGCTTTTCTACAACTGGGTCTTTAATTAATTCTGGTGCATGATGCGGTTTCTTCCTAGCGTCAATAATCAACGGACCTCTACAACCCCAGTGTTTATTTTCAATAAACTCCCCTACTCCATAAATATCGTGCGATGGATTGCTTTTTGTAAATGTAGCCCAAACAAAATTATTGACATTTTCAGCAGCAAACTCTACATCATCTACTATAACGATCAACATAACACCAGATAAGTCTTTTGGCTCCAGTGCTTTTGACCAAGTTCTGATTCGCTCGTTTTCTGTCGTATAGTCTATAAATTCATTTCCACTAACAACCATCATACCAGGAAGTGCCATCTTGGACTGATTAAAAGGCCTAGGCAGATCTGTTGGACTCCAGGCTTCTGTTTTCAACGTTCTACGTTTTTTTCCAACGGCAGCAAATACCACTTTTGATCCTGCATTCAATCCATCTCCAGTGTAATCTAAAGTATCGATCGTGGTATTGGTTTGAAAGTGTAAATCCCGATCTAATTCCAAACGTTCCATCATATGGATTAGGAACCCTGAAACATCGTTTATATCGAGCTGGGGATCGTCTTGGAGGTTAGCAATGAAGAGATACTTGGCCAGGCTCAATTGATTTTTCCCTAGAATTTGATTGGATATTGTAAGCAGCTCTTGTGGTCTATCTACTTCTTGATAAGGAGTATACCTTTCGCTACCAATAGCAAACAACAAGGGATGAACACCTGCTGCATCAACGGCATGTACAGCATGTAAACCATTTATTTCTTGTGGAATAGCATCTCCTACAATCTCATGAATAAGTGCACCAAAGCTGGTGTCCTCCTGGGGTGGTCTGCCCACCACGGTAAAGGCCCAGATAGCATCCTTTTTATGGTAGACATTATGGACTTTCATTAAAGGGAAAGGGTGTGTTAAACTGTAATACCCTAAGTGGTCCCCAAAAGGTCCTTCCGGCTTATTCTCGCCAGGGTATACGGTACCCGTTATAACAAAATCTGCATCAGCAGAAATGCAAAACCCTTCATTATCGTAAAAATATCGAAATCTTCTTTTTCCCAATGCCCCGGCAAATAGCAATTCGGATAAATCTTCCGGCAAAGGCATCACTGCGGCTAAAGAATGAGATGGAGGACCTCCAATAAACACACTTACTTTTAAGGGCTGACCTAATTCATTCGCTAGCGTTTGATGCACACCTATTCCGCGATGCAATTGGTAATGTAGCCCAGCTTCTTGATTACTTAAATAATCATTTCCAGAATATTGAATCCTGTACATCCCCAAATTGGACTTCATAACACCTGGGTTTATGGGATTCTCTGTATAGACTTGAGGCATGGTAACAAAAGCCCCCCCATCCATCGGCCAGTTCACAATTTGAGGGAGTTCAGATAACTTCGTCTTCCCAAAACTTATGGGAGCATTGGAGCTTACTTTTTTCGGTAAAGCTCCTAAAGCAGTCATACTACTGCTGACGTACTTTAAAGGGTTCTTCAAAACTGCTGTGGGATCCATTTTCACCTGCACAAGCTTTTGAATATCGTCCAAAGTATCCCTAAACATGAACTTTGACCTTTCTAGAGTTCCAAAGAGGTTCGAAACTGCGGGAAAAGGGCTGCCTTTTACATTTTCAAATAAAAGTGCAGGTCCTTGATTATCAAAAACTCGCATATGAATTGCTGCCATCTCTAGATTTGGATCAACCTCTTCTTTTATACGTATTAAATGACCGTGTTTCTCTAAATCTGCAACACAAGAAGCTAGACTATTGTATCCCATTTATAGATTCTTAAATATAATTCTTTTGTTCACAAAAATAGCAGAATATTCGGCAATAAGCGAGTAAACTATTTTCTTAGAAAGTTAATTTGAAAACACGACGAAGAATAACCTTACTTCTTTAAGGGGAAACTCACGTATTGGGAATAGGGAACTTCAACCAATTCGCGCTTTATGTAATAATCATGGAACAACTTAAATTTATTCTTCAAAAAACTCACTTTTATTAAGTGAAAGTCTTCATCGGGAATTTTATAATATTTTTTCAGTGCCCAATTAAGAATACTAGAAACCACAAAAGGGAAAGGGACTCTAAGAATATTTGTCGTTTTACTTACCGAATCAATAAGACGCCTAATAGTGCATTTAATATCTCCCTGTACTTGAACCACTTTATTAATAAACTCATCCTGATTAACAATGAGCAACACACTATTTAAGAAACCCTCCATGGGAATGGGATATACTTCCTTTTCCTCAACAGCTTTCCAGCTAAGCCTATATCTTCTAGCAGCAATTTTCCTCAAAGATTCATACAAGAAGGTTCCCTTTTCCCAAATCCAATCTTTAATAATGATAGTGTATTGTATCCCAGAATCTTTGAACATTTCAACCATGGGCTTGATGTAATAAACGTCCACTTTGCGGACCACATAAACTATACGTTTTCCACTTTTCTTTAAAATCAAATTTACATACTGCGAAAGATAAGCCAACTCTATTGTTCTTTTGATGGGGTCATATAGTCCAAAGTTTGAGAAATAAAACGCAATTTGAGGCGTCAAAAGCTCATTGTAAAACGAATCACTTAAATCTTGAGATAGCAAATCAAGTTCTATTAACTGAATATTTTCATTTTTCAGAGGCTCTGGATCGGGCTTTACCCCTTGGTGACTAGCAATAGCAAACACATGGTATTTCTCTGCTAGTTTTTCAACTATACACCTCCCTACAAAGCTTGTTGTACCAACAAACCAAAGCTCTTGTTTATTGTTTTTCATAACACATAAGTATCAATATTTAGTACTGTGAAAACAAGTAGAGTATAATTTTGTTTTGCCATATGGGATGAATTTCACTGTTGAAATGCATTTCATCTCTTTGAATCAATTAGTTTATCTTCTGCTACATACATTAAGAATAACTATCCTTTAAAGCGGCCTTACAACTAACCAGTTTACCAAGTTAGACAAGTGATTTCCAACACAGTTTATTAAATTATCTACAGTTTTTGTACTCCAATTAATAAATAATTTAACCAAAACTCTCTTCTCTGCACCCTTAGACTTTGACTATAACCTGACACATAGAATTAAAAAAAGCAGTTAATAACAATACAAAACAGCAATAACCTTCTAAAACACAAGCCGCTACACTGACACCATCCAAACCCAATATGTATATGTCTAAAATATGTAAAACTCACTTTTAGCTACCCATTACCTATTCTTTTCATTCAATAATTGAATTATATTTGCATCCTATCATTGAGTACGGAAAACGGGGGTTAAGTAGAGGAAATTATGGAAACAAGGAAAAGAGTTATTCTGGTATGGTTCAGAAATGATTTAAGATTGCATGACAATGAAATGCTTAGTGAAGTTGAAGAAAGGGCATCCATAGTTATTCCTGTATATATTTTCGATAAACGCTATTTTTCAACTAATAAATACGGAAATAAAAACACCGGCGTTCTTAGGGCAGAATTTCTTCGACAGAGTGTCAAAGCACTCAGGAAAGATTTACAAGCAATGGATAGCGACCTACTCGTTTACCATGGGTTCCCTGAAGACATCCTGCCACGTTTAGCAGTAAAGTACGAAGTAGATCAAGTATATCACCATCGTGAAGTTGCACAAAGAGAGACGACTATTTCAGAATTAGTAGAGACCGCATTATGGCAGTATGAAATAGATTTAAAGCATTTTATTGGTCATACACTGTATCATAAAGAAGACCTCCCCTTCTCAGTTAGGGAAATTCCAGAAGCTTTTGCGAATTTTCGAAAAGAAATAGAGCGTGAGAGCTTTGTACGAGAACCGTTTCCAAAGCCTTCAAGCTTGCTTACTCCAAAGCATCTGGAGAAAACCAACATCCCCAGCCTAGAAGAGTTAGGCTATGACCAAAAGGAACTGGAGTTTATCAAAAACGCACCTCTAGCTATTAAAGCAGGTGAGAAAAATGCTTTAAAATCGTTAAAAGACTTTTTTACTTCAGATTTTTGGGATAATCAAGGGAACATCACTGCCATTACTCCTTATATAGCATCTGGAACAATTAGCCCTATTTATATTTACCACAAGCTTATTCAGAGTAAACTAAAGGACCATAAAAAAGGATATGAGAAAGTGTTGAAAGCACTCTTTTGGAGAGACTACTTTCGTTTTATGCTTAAAAAACACAAGAACATCTTCTTCAAGAATCTGGATAAAAAACAAAACTTAAAAAACAACTTGGAACTTTTGACCCAATGGAAAAACGGGAATACGGGTGTTGAGCAAGTAGACAGCATCATCCAAGACCTACATAAAACGGGATTAATAAAATACAGTCAACGAAAAATAGTTGGAGGCTTTCTCATTCAAAAATTAAAACAGAATTGGCTGGAAGGAGCTTCATTTTTCGAAGAACATTTAATAGATTATGAGCCTGCAAGCAATTATGGCTATTGGGCCCATATTGCAGGTGTGGGTACAAGCAAAAAAGAAAACAAACAAAAAGAATGGGGTAAACTAGTTTAACAGTGGCTCATTTTTTACAAAAACAATAATTTTATACAATATAACAGCCGAACAAAAAAACAATTACTAACTTAGTTGGTTAATATTTAAAATAGATATAATTTCTATAGCTTAGTTGCACAACTATGATCTTTCAAGAGTTTCTCAGAAACATTATAAATATTTGCTAACTTTGCATAGATTTTAAGAGGCTTTAAGTAAATCCATGGACAAATTATCTTATTTAAGCAACGCAGATTCTTCTTACATCGATTCTTTATACCAATTATACAAAGAAGACCCTTCATCTGTTGATTCAAGTTGGAAAAAATTTTTTGAAGGTTTTGAATTTGGTCAAAGTAGTGTTAACGGCACAGAGTCAAGCTTTAACGACTTACCAATCGATGCTAAGCATGCAATAAAAGAAATTAATGTTCTCAATATGATTCACGGATACCGTGATAGAGGACATTTATTCACAGAGACCAACCCGGTTCGTGAGCGTAGAAAGTATTACCCAGGAAAAGAACTAGAAACATTTGGTCTTTCCGATGAAGATTTAGAAACTGTCTTCAATGCAGGGATAGAAGTTGGTTTAGGACCAGCCAAGTTAAAAGACATTCTTACTCTTTTAGAGGAAACATACTGCCGGTCAATTGGTGCACAATTTAAGTACATACGGAATCCTGAAAAAATAAAATTTTTACAAGGCCGCATGGAAAGTGAAAGAAACCTTCCATCCTTCACAAACGAAGAGAAAAAAAGGATTCTTAAAAAATTAAATGACGCAGTAGCATTTGAAAGCTTTTTAGGCACAAAGTTCTTAGGACAAAAACGTTTTTCATTAGAAGGTGCAGAATCCTTAATACCGGCGTTAGACTCGGTAATTGAAACTGGTTCTTCTTTAGGAATCGAAGAGTTTGTCATAGGAATGGCTCACAGAGGAAGGTTGAACGTCCTTGCTAATATAATGGGCAAAGCCTATAAAACTGTATTCTCCGAGTTTGAAGGAAAAACAGAGGAAATCGACCCCGAGGTTGATTTTGGTGGTGACGTAAAGTACCACTTAGGGCATTCTACAGACGTAAAAACTAAGGATGGCAAAAACATCCATCTAAGTATGGCCCCTAACCCATCGCACTTAGAAACTGTCGATCCTATTGTTGAGGGAATGACACGCTCAAAAATCGATATGAAGTACAACGGCGATTCTTCTAAGATCGCCCCTATATTAATTCACGGAGATGCAGCACTAGCTGCTCAAGGAGTGGTTTATGAGGTCATTCAAATGTCTAAGCTGAGAAGCTTTAGAACTGGGGGTACCATCCATATTGCAATTAATAATCAAGTAGGGTTTACTACGAACTATAAAGACGCACGTTCATCAACTTATTGTACAGACATTGCTAAGGTAACTTTATCACCGGTATTCCACGTAAATGGAGATGATGTTGAGGCCTTAGTTTATGCTATAAACTTAGCAGTTGAATACCGTCAGCGCTATAAAACAGATGTATTCATTGACATTTTATGTTATAGACGTTACGGACACAACGAGGCAGATGAGCCTAAGTTCACGCAACCATTATTATACAAAGCGATTGAAAAACATCCCAACCCTCGTCAATTATATGTTAACAAACTGGTTGAAGAGAAGGTTATCGATGAAAAGTTTGCTAAAGAAATGGAAGTCTCTTTCCGTCAGCACTTACAGCATCTACTAGATGAGGCTAAGGAAGAGCACACCATTACCGAGAACATTCCGATGTTCAAAGGAGCCTGGGCCAACTTACGCCCCGCAAAACCAGATGACTTATTTACAAAAGTTGACACCAAGGTTGACAAAAAAACCTTCCTAGAGTTAGCTACCAAAATAAGTACGCTTCCTGAAGAAAAAGTATTTTTCAGAAAGATCCGAAGAGTATACGACGATCGTTTAAAAATGATTGAGAAGGATCGTTACGACTGGGCTATGGGTGAGCTGATGGCTTATGCTACTTTATTAAACGAAGGTTACCGAGTAAGAATTAGCGGACAAGATGTGGAGCGCGGAACGTTCTCCCACCGTCATGCAGTAGTCACTTTAGAGGATTCTGAAGAAACATATACGCCGCTAAAAAACATCAAAGGAGGTGAGAAATTCGATATTTACAACTCCCACTTATCCGAGTATGGTGTTTTAGGTTTTGAATACGGTTACGCTTCAGTTAACCCCAATAGTTTAACTATCTGGGAAGCTCAATTTGGAGATTTTGTCAACGGTGCGCAAATAGTCATCGATCAATACATTAGCAGTGGAGAAACGAAATGGAGAAGATCAAACGGCTTAGTACTTTTATTACCACACGGTTATGAAGGTCAAGGACCTGAGCACTCGTCTGGTCGCCTAGAGAGATTTTTAGAGCTTTGTGCAAACTACAACATGATTGTAGCTAACTGTACAACACCCGCCAACTATTTCCATTTGTTAAGAAGGCAACAACTAAGAGACTTCCGTAAGCCATTAGTTGTAATGACACCAAAAAGTCTCCTGAGACATCCTAAGGTTGTCTCGTCGGTAAATGACTTTAGCACGGATGATTTCCAAGAAGTCATAGACGATACTAGCGTAAAAGCAAATGACGTAAAACGTGTGCTATTATGTTCAGGTAAAATCTATTACGACTTACTCGATAAGCAGCAAAGTGAAAAAATAGAAAATGTAGCTATTGTCAGGCTCGAGCAGTTATACCCAGTACCAGAGCAACAATTAAAAGAGCTTAAAAAGAAATATAAAAAGGCTTCGTTTGTTTGGGTACAAGAAGAAAACGAGAACATGGGTGCTTGGCCTTTCTATTGTAGGACATTCAACAAAAGTTTCTTAGATTTAGATGTAGTTGCTAGAGATGAAAATGCTTCACCTGCAACTGGGTTTATGAAATTACATATTGAGCAACAAAAAGAGCTCCTTGAGAGAGCATTCAAATTATAAATTTACAGCTTGTTAATAAAATATAGATACTAAAATATGGCTTTAGAGATAAAAATTCCAGCCGTTGGAGAATCAATTAGCGAAGTTACCATTGCAGAATGGTTGAAAAATGACGGTGATTACGTAGAAATGGATGAAAACATCGCAGAGTTGGAATCCGACAAAGCAACGTTTGAATTACCTGCAGAACAAGCGGGAGTTTTAAGAATCGTTGTCGAAGCAGGTGAAACAATTGAAATAGGAACAGTAGTTGCTAAAATTGAAGCTGGCGATGCTCCCGCAGCTGGTTCATCGAGCGAGAAAAGCGAAAACCAAGAGCAAGAACAAGAAAGTGCAGCCCCAGCTTCAGAAGAAGCTGAGGATAACTATGCAAAAGGAACCGCTAGTCCTGCAGCAGCAAAAATTCTTCGCGAAAAGAATATCGATCCTACGACAATTAAGGGAACCGGTAAGGACGGAAGAATTACTAAAGCCGATGCAGAAAATGCTGTAGCTCAACCTAAAGCTCAAGAAGTTCAAAAAGAAACTAAAGCGCCAGTAGCAGCTCCTTCGGTAGAAGGTACTGCAGGTCCAAGACAAGAGCGTAAAGAAAAAATGAGCTCTTTAAGAAGAACTATTGCTAGACGCCTAGTAACTGTGAAAAATGAAACAGCTATGTTAACCACTTTTAACGAGGTTAATATGCAACCAATTATGGACATTAGAAGCAAGTACAAAGAACTCTTTAAAGAAAAACATGGCGTCGGTTTGGGCTTCATGTCGTTCTTCACCAAAGCAGTTACCACTGCTTTAAAAGAATGGCCTGCTGTAAATGGTAGAATTGATGGAGACCACGTTGTTTACCACGATTATGCAGATGTTTCTATAGCAGTTTCTACGCCTAAAGGACTAGTTGTACCAGTTATTCGTAATGCAGAGTCATTAGCTTTACACGAGATTGAATCTAAAATCATTGAGCTAGCCGTTAAAGCTAGAGACGGTAAATTAACTATCGAAGAAATGACAGGTGGAACATTCACAATCACTAACGGTGGTGTGTTTGGTTCTATGATGTCTACCCCGATTATTAATGCACCTCAATCTGCAATATTAGGAATGCATAACATCATACAGAGACCGGTAGCTGAAAATGGGGAAGTTGTCATACGTCCAATGATGTACATTGCTTTATCCTACGATCACAGAATTATAGACGGTAAAGAATCGGTAAGTTTCT
>DXEZ01000298.1 GCA_019114715.1 Candidatus Sphingobacterium stercoripullorum
ATCCGGTAATATTGGAAGGATTGCTGCAAATATGGCCAGTGCGGGCGGTCAAATAGCCCAAGGGGTCAATTGTTGGGCCTCCTCCACCGTTAAGCTAAATAATGGAGGAACAGTAGTCCTAGAAAAGGACATGACTGTAGGAGCTATTACCGTTGCTAATTCACCTTTTGATGGAGAAACAAAGGAAAGTAGCTTCCTGGGCGAAGTCAATAATTACTTGCAAGTCTTGGGCTGGGAAATGGGCGAAGGGAAACCTTGGTCTAGCACTCTAGTAAATGGAATGCCTCAACTATCTTGGGAGAACAAATAATAAGATGAGCTAAATAGGCTAATTAGTGTAACTAGATAAGTAAGGCTTGGAGTTAAATATCCAAGCCTTTTATGTTGCTTTCTATTCTATAGCTGTTATAGTAGAAGAAATGCCCGCTTTAGAAGCACCTCAACACTCTTCGCAGGTAGTATTTAATTCAGAGACCTGAATTATCCATTTTATGAAGAACAGATCCAATTTACATAAACATGCAAAAACAAGCTTGTTTTTCACCCTCATTTTGACTTCTTGGTTGGTTTTATTTCTACAGCATGCCTCTTTGACTTTCAGTTTTTAGCTCTATAGCTGGGGTTTTTAAACGTAACGAGCCAACTCAGCATAGGTTACTTGGTAGATTTTTCCTGGTAAGGAAAAATTGGTCGTATGCGTAAATCGCTTTAAGCAGATCTAACAACCTGACTCACCAATCCCCTGTAAATATCTATAATAATCTTATAACTAAAAACTAACTCTTGTATTCTTAACCTTAGAAGCTTATGGATTTCCAAAAGGGGTATTCAATCAAGCACAAGTTTAGCTTTAGAGGGCTTTGTAGTCTAAGCTTCCTGTTTTTAAGAAAACTTTGGACTTAGATAGAATAACACTACAAACTAACACACATTTTTTAAGTGTTTGATTTAACTAAAAACAACGGGGCAGCAAGCCAGTATACATAGATTGCATAGGACTAGGATTCGGTCAACTCCATGTCGTCAGCGAAAATACACAGGGTTATCCTTTTTGTACCAACTGCTTGTATCTATGATTGAGCATAGGCTTATTACTGGTAGTGAAATAGAGATTAAGAACTTCTAATCTGTTTTTAATCCTTCTTTTATGAGGGTCTAACTCATGGCTAACCCTCTAGAAGTAGTTTTGTGGGTAAATAAAATTATTCATCCTAGATTCAACTAATAAATGCAACAGTGTTTAAAATAACCAAGGGGTGTGTTTTACCTAGAAGCCAAAACTTAACCCCTTGGTTGGCGTAAAAAATCCTCTTATTTTTGTGGTTCTCACACTACAAAAAAATATGGGACATCTAACGCTTGAACAAAGGTACAAAATTGAGGCTTATAAAAGTCTAGGTAAAGGAATAACTGAGATTGCAGATTATCTTGGTAGGGACAAATCTGTAATTTCGAGAGAAATTCGTAGAAACGCAGATGGCAGAAGCGGTTTGTATAAAGCTGATTTAGCACAGCGTAAAACCGACCAAAGGCATCGGGGTAAACGCAAAAAGCTTAAGCTTAATCCAGAAGTTGAAGCGCATGTTTTGCATTATTTAGAACAAGATTATAGCCCAGAACAGATTGTCGGAAGGGCAGCAATAGATGGTGCGCCTATGGTGTCTCACGAGCGCATTTATCAATATATTTGGAAAGATAAACGAGGTGGTGGAAAGCTCTACAAACACCTAAGAACTAAGGGGAAGAAATATCGAAAAAGAGGTTTAAGCAAAGATGACAGGGGATTGATAACCAACCGGGTGGATATAGATAAGCGCCCCAGGATTATCGAGGATAAGAAACGGGTAGGGGATTTAGAGATAGATCTAGTAATTGGCAAAGATCACAAAGGAGCATTATTAACAATAAACGATAGGGCCACTGGGCTCTTATTCATGGGGAAGGTTAACACAAAAGAATCCCCAACCATAGAAGCTAAAACTATTGAACTTTTAAAGGATTGGAAACCCTTATTACACACCATTACTTCGGACAATGGTAAAGAGTTTGCCAATCATCAGCAGATAGCAGAAAAGCTCGATATAGACTACTTTTTCGCTAAGCCCTACCACAGCTGGGAAAGAGGAGCAAATGAAAATTTGAATGGATTGATAAGACAATATTTCCCAAAAAAGTCTAATTTTACAAACATCACTCAGAAGCAAATTGACAGAGTAATAAGTATTTTAAATAACAGACCACGAAAAAGATTTGGATTTAAAACGCCCAATGAAGTTTTCGCTCAAAAATTAAACGAAAACATAGGTGTTGCATTTATAACTTGAATCCACCGCATTAAAAAAGCTACTTCAAAATTTTGAAGTAGCTTTTTTAATAAACTAGTTTACTACCTAAGGATGTTTAAATAGCGCTTAGTTTGTAAGTGAATTTATTTTTTCTTCTATCTCTTTTGACTTTTCTTCATCCTGCATAAAGTCGTAATAGCTTTTCAAATTACGTAATGCATCTACATTACCTTGGTCTAGATCTGCTGCTTTTTGTAAATATGGTAGCGCTTCTTTAACCTTTTCTTTGATTTCCTCTATTTGCTTTGCATAATCTTCATTTGAAACGTCCTTGTTTGAATTTAGATCGTTTAATTCAGTTCTTACTGCATTCATGATGGTCACAGCAAGGTTTGTATTCGATTCAACATGATCGGGGTTTAATTCAACAGCTTTCTTATAAGAGTTAATAGCTTCTTCTGGCTTATTTGCACTCGAGTAAGCTATACCCAAATAATAATAAAGACTCCCATTATCAGGATTTTGTTCAATTTGCTTTTCAATGTCACTTATTACCTGTGCTTCATTTCCTACAATTAAATTCAGTTCAATATGTTGTATCGCTGCATCATTGTCTTCTGGATATTCTTTTGTAGCTATTCCAGCGTATTTAATTGCGTTTGTAGTGTCTTTGTTTGATAAATACAATTTTGGTAGGTCTACAACAACATTTTTGTGTTCAGAAAACTCCTTTTCTGGAATCAGTTGCGTGTATTTGTTAATTGCAGCATCGTAATTTTGATTTTGAATAGCTGCAAGGCCTGCATAATAAGTTAGAGTTGTATCTCCTGGCCTAAAAGTTAGGGCTTTATCAAATGCATTGTAAGCTTCCTCGAAATTTTGACCTTCCCAAGAGCTAGCGCCTTTATTAAAAAGAAATAAACCTAATGTTTGCTCAGCTACATCGATGTATTCTTCTTGTTTACCGTCTGTATCTAACTCTTTAGCTTTAGCTAAATATTCCTCAGCCTTTTCTGCCGCCTCCGGTTGTTCTAAATATACTGCAGAGTTCGCTTCTATTAATGAAGCAAAAGCCCAAGTTTCTGGTAAATCTTTACTTTTATCGTGCTCGATGGCTTTGTCAATAGCCTCTTTTGCTTTTTTAAGTTCGTCTTGTCCTAATTCTGGAGTTCCTACATTTTTGAACTCTTCAAACTTTGCCAAGCTAGATTGTGCTTTTCGCACATTGCTCTTTTGCGCATAAGTTACCGTTGTGA
>DXEZ01000299.1 GCA_019114715.1 Candidatus Sphingobacterium stercoripullorum
AATTTACTTCAATTCTCCATATTTTATTAGGGAATTCTTTTTCAAAGGCTTTTTTAATCGTATATTTAAACATTAAAAATTATTTAATTCCTAAGTAATATACGGCTTATGCGCACATGTCTTCTTTGCAAAGGTACAAGTTTTCTTCTGGTTTTTGTATTAGTTTTCTGGATGCAAAACGCATTCGCTCAAAAAGTTTATTGGGCGGAGTTAAAAGAAGATGTAGGGGCAGCTTCTTGGAGAATCATTAAAAAAGGGTACGAAGAGGCGCTCGAGAAAGATGCAGATTACCTGATGGTAGATATGAATACCTATGGTGGTGCTCTGAATTTTGCAGACTCGATACGCTCTTTGATTTTAGATGCGGAAATACCTACTGTGGTATATGTGAATAAAAATGCAGCTTCTGCTGGAGCTTTAATTAGCCTAGCGGCGGATTATATTTTTATGCGCAGTGGCTCGAGTATTGGTGCTGCTACGGTGGTGGATCAACAAGGGGAGCAGCTGTCGGAGAAATACCAGTCTTATATGAGAGGGTTGATGCGCTCTACCGCTGAGGCGAAAGGTAGGGACCCTATTGTTGCAGAGTCTTTTGTAGATCCAAGGGTTATTATTCCTGGCTTTAAAGAAGATACAGATAAACTGGTTACTCTTACCTCAGATGAAGCCCTGAAGCTGGGTGTAATAAATGCGAAGGTCCAAGGAGTAAATGATATATATAGTGAGTTGAATATCCAGGCAGAGGAGGTGTTTTATGAGAGAACCTGGGTCGATGCTGTTATAGGCTTTTTGGTTAATCCTTTGGTAAGCGGCCTTTTAATTATGGGGCTTATTGGTGGAATATACTTTGAGCTACAAACACCAGGTGTAGGCTTTGCTTTGGTTTTCGCATTGCTTTGTGGGGGGTTGTTTTTTGGACCGCTCTATATTCAAGGCTTAGCAGATAATTGGGAGATTGTAATTTTCGGTATAGGGGTTTTGTTGCTATGCTTAGAAATTTATGTGATCCCTGGATTTGGAATAGCTGGCATTTTAGGGATTGTTTTGATGCTATGCGGTCTAACCTTTTCTATGGTAGCGAATGATTTCCTTGATTTTAAATTGAGCCACCCAAACATGTTATTTAACTCCTTTGTAATAGTCATAGGCGCTATGGTTCTGTCCGTAGTTTTAATGGTGATTTTTGGCAGAAATATTTTACATAGTTCTGCCTTTAAAAGAATTGTTTTGCAAGATGAGCAGCAGTCTAATGAAGGTTATACATCCTCCGTGCGGAATGATCTATTGTTAAATAAAAAAGGAATAGCCAGGACCGTATTAAGACCTTCTGGTAAAATTGAAATCGATGGGGTATGGTACGATGCTATTGCTCTTGGTGGATATATTGAGAAGGGTGAACAGGTTTATGTCGAAAGGCACGAAAGCTATAACCTTTTCGTCAGAAGAGTAGAATAGCTTTCTATGAACTTACAAGTAATCGTCTTTGTTTTCGATTTTTTTGATAACAAAATGATTAAATAGTTGAGAAAAATAGATTATATTAGATAAATTATTGAAAATATACTATATTTGCTCCTGTTATCCTTGTAAAGTGATTTACAAGTGCTGTAATAATTATAAAATAAGAAATATATGTCAAGTATAGAAGGCGAACAATTCAGTTTTTTTCATGGTGTTGAGAGAAATTTTGAAAAAGCTTCACGATTTACAAATATATCAAAAGGTTTACTTGAAGAAATTAAGTCATGTAATAGTGTGCTGAAAGTCAAATTTCCTGTTAAGCTTGGGGAGGATATTCAAGTAATTGAGGCTTTCCGAGTTCAACATTCACATCATCATTCGCCTTGTAAAGGAGGGGTTCGATTCAGTGAGGATGTTAATCAAGATGAGGTTATGGCTTTGGCCGCTCTAATGACATATAAATGTGCTGTGGTGGATGTACCGTTTGGTGGTGCAAAAGGTGGGGTAAAGATTAATCCGAAAAACTATTCTGTTTCAGATTTAGAACGCATTACTAGAAGGTATACTGCGGAATTATATAAAAAGAATTTTATAGGACCTGGTATTGATGTTCCTGCGCCAGATTATGGGACTTCGGCTAGAGAAATGAGCTGGATTTTAGATACCTATAGGAGTTTAAATCCACAGGATATAAATGCTAGCGCTTGTGTTACTGGAAAGCCAGTTACTCAAGGTGGTATTAACGGTAGAGCAGAAGCTACTGGTTTAGGTGTGTTTTATGGTATTAGGGAGGCCTGTTCCTACGAAGAGGATATGGCAAAAATTGGGCTTAAACCTGGAGTGAAAGGAAAAGAAGTTGTGGTGCAAGGTTTAGGAAATGTTGGATACCATGCTGCGAATTTTTTAAAATATGCTGGAGCGAAACTCGTAGGATTGATTGAATACGAGGGAGGAATTTACGATCCTGAGGGATTGGATTTGGATAAAGTCATCGAAATTAGAAATGCTACAGGAAGTATTTTAAATGTAGATGCTCCTATTAAAGAGGAAAACTCAACAAAAGCATTGGAGTGGGAATGCGATATTTTAATTCCTGCTGCAAAAGAGAGTGTTATTCATAAAGAAAATGCGGGTAGAATTCGTGCTAAAATCATAGGTGAGGCTGCTAATGGCCCTTTAACACCTGATGCGGATGATATTCTTTTTGAGAAAAATATTATGGTTATCCCAGATACCTACTTGAATGCAGGTGGGGTTACCGTATCTTACTTTGAATGGCTTCAAAACTTAAGTCATATACGCTTTGGTAGATTAGAAAAGCGATTTACGGAAAGTAGATACCACGAAATCGTTAGTATTGCGGAGGACTTGAGTGGTAAGAGTGTTAATGAAGCCGCTAGGAAATTATTGAGAGGTCCGGCTGAAGAAGATTTTGTTTACTCCGGCTTGGAGGAGACTATGGTCTTAGCTTATAAAGAAGTTCGAGATACGTTTCATGCTATAGAAGAAGTGAGGGATCTTAGAACTGCAGCCTATATTTTAGCAATTAATCGTATAGGAAGTTCTTACACTGAATTTGGAATCTTTCCTTAGGAATATAAAAAATATAAAAATCTTGTGTGCTTGTATTATGATTCGATGCGCCTAGCTCTTAGTAGTTTGGGCGCATTTGTTATTTTGTTAGTAAACTCTCTGCAATAACAATGTCCTGAGGGAAGGTTATTTTAATATTGGGCTCCTCACTTTCCAGTAGGTATATATTCTCTCCAGTGCTTTCGACCACAGAAGCATCATCTGTGAAAATTTCCTTTTCTTCTTGCTGATATGCATTTAATAACAACCCAGCTTGAAAAACTTGTGGAGTTTGAACGTTCCAAACGGTACTCCTGTCGGTGTGAGTAGACTTTTCTTTTGTTCCAAGGCGTATGGAGTTGGTACTCCTAGAAGCCAGCACGACAGCTTTTTTAGCTGCACATTTTTCGAAACACTTGGTTATAGTAGAGCTTTTAATTAGTGGTCTTGCCCCATCGTGAACTGCAATGAGATCTTCTTCCTTTAGTGGAAAGTTCTTATGGATGAAGGTAATACCATTTTTTACGCTTTGAAAGCGGCTTCTTCCACCTTCTATAAGGTGGTGTTCCAATTGGAAGTTATGCTCACTACATAAATTTTTCCAATACGTAATGCTTTCTTTAGGTAAGACTAAGATAACGGTCACTTTATAGTTTACCGACTGGAAAGCTGAAATGGAATACATAAGGAGCGGTTTCCCTTGAAGTGGTAGGAATTGTTTGGCCGTAGTATTTCCCATGCGGCTTCCACTCCCTCCCGCTACAATAATGGCGTAATGGTGCATAAATCAAAAATAAAAAAGCGTGAGAAATATTCCTCACGCTTCAAATTTAAAGTTTTATTTTCAAATTAGATGATTAACATCGCATCTCCATAAGTGTAGAAGCGATACTTCTCTTTTACGGCTACCTCGTATGCATTCATTACATTCTCGTAACCAGCAAAAGCTGCAATCATAACGAGTAATGTAGATTGTGGTACGTGGAAGTTTGTTATCATAGAGTTAGCAATGCTAAACTCATATGGAGGGTAAATGAATTTACTGGTCCACTCCGAAGCAGCTTTTAAGCGTTGGCTCGCCGATACTGCCGACTCTATGGCTCTCATTGAAGTAGTACCAACTGCGCAAACACGCTTTTTATTTTCTATAGCTCGGTTTACTTTATCTGCGGTAATCTGAGGGATTATGATCTCCTCGGAATCCATTTTATGTTTTGTTAAATCTTCTACTTCTACAGCTCTAAAAGTTCCTAGGCCAACATGTAGGGTAAGTTCTGCAAAGTCGATTCCTTTCAGCTCTAGGCGTTTCATTAATTCTCTACTAAAGTGTAGCCCAGCCGTAGGTGCAGCTACTGCTCCTTCTTCTTTAGCATATATAGTCTGATACCTGAATTTATCTTCTGGGGTAGGCTTCCTTTTTATGTATTTTGGAAGGGGAGTCTCTCCTAAAATTTCGATATTTCTACGGAACTCCTCATCTGTACCTTCAAATAGGAATCTGATAGTTCTTCCCCTAGATGTAGTGTTGTCAATTACTTCAGCCACTAATAGGTCATCTTCACCAAAAAACAACTTGTTACCAACACGTATTTTTCTAGCTGGGTCCACAAGTACGTCCCACAAGCGGTGCTCACGATTTAGTTCTCTAAGTAGAAAAACTTCGATTGTCGCGCCTGTTTTCTCTTTGCTTCCATATAATCTAGCTGGAAATACTTTTGTATTATTGAGAATCATCACATCATCCTCATCGAAGTAGTCAACTACGTCTTTAAAGATCTTATGTTCTATTTCGCCTGTGTCTTTGTGCAATACCATCAATCGTGATTCGTCACGATTATCTGCAGGTTCGGTGGCTAATAATGATTCTGGTAAATTAAATTTGAATTGTGATAACTTCATGTTTTCTTTCTAAACTATAAGCATTATGATTTGCAAAAGACTTGAAAAGTAAGGCTTTCCGCAAAAACACACAAAGTTACGATAAATTTTATAAACTTTTCTAAACTGTTTTTACTCTGTGTGTCAAAATAAAAAAACCTATTCTATTATAACATTACATCAAGGGTTTTGTTTTTTGTTAATCCAACTTATGCTTGTACTAAGTAAGACTGAATAGTGCATACTTCATAAATCGGCAGTGCGCGCTTCATTATAAGAGGGGGATGCGAAAAGATTAAATTATAATAAGGTGATAAATAGGGTGGTATAAGTTTAATGAAAAAATATTGTTGATTTTATTTGCAAATATAGTTTGAAAGCTATTATCTTTGCACCACTCTTTGCGAGAAAGGGTAATGATTATTTGAAGTATTGGGATAGGACGAATGCAAAATTCTTTATACCTGAAGTCAGACTGAAGAAATGAAGAAATGAAAAAAAGTGAAAATAAATTTGCAGGATTCAAAAACTATTTTTACCTTTGCAGTCCTTTCACTAATAAAATTTGGGTTTGCGAGAAACTCAAATGTGAAATGAAAACATAAAAGTTCCATTAATTGTTAGTGCATATTTTGGAATTCAATTTTTACACGACGTGAGTCGGGTACGGAGAAGTTCTTTTGATTATTGGTTTAACAGCATAACGATAAAACATTCTGAATAGAATGGGTTATTCACATCTAGAGATTTATTAATACAGGATTTTTTACTATGGAGAGTTTGATCCTGGCTCAGGATGAACGCTAGCGGCAGGCCTAATACATGCAAGTCGAACGGGATCTATAATCAGCTTGCTGATTATAGTGAGAGTGGCGGATGGGTGCGTAACGCGTGAGCA
>DXEZ01000300.1 GCA_019114715.1 Candidatus Sphingobacterium stercoripullorum
GGTAAAGGCGACCTGGATGGGCGTTTCGTTCCATATGAAATTCATTTGAGGTCCCGAGTAATTAAATACCTGCTCTTTTAGTATCACACTGTTCGGAAAATGCATAATACGCCCGCTCCTCCTATCGTTCCCCAGGTAATCTCCACCACACTCAAGGATCGTTGTATCCAGGTAGCTTATCTCAATCACATCCCCCTTGATACCGTTAATTTGTATACGGTGGCCCACTTGATAGGGTCGGCGGAAAACAATGTAAAGCCAAGCGATAAAAGAGGTGATTGGCGACTGCAATGCAAAACCCAATACCAGGGAAATCAAACCGAAACTTACTGCTGCAGCATAGAGGTTCTGGAACATAAAAGAGGCGGCCACGATGACGATAAAAATAATCGACAAGAGCCGTGTAATGCGAAGTAGGTTATGCCTATCTCCCTCCGATTCAGCCTGTTTATTAATAATGCCCTCAATGATTTTCCCACAAAGAAGTATCAGAGAAACAAAGAGCAAGCTCATCGATAGCTTTTTAAGAAATGGAATATACCTCAACCAAGAGGAGACAATATCCAAATCCATCAGGTAATGAAAGGTCAAAAACGAAACAGCGAATACCGCATAAACTCGAATCCAATATTTTGTACTATTCTTATCCATAAAATCTTATCCCTGAATTGTATTAGAGTAAGAATGCAAAAACCAATCCACTATATCGCCTAAAACAACATGAATAATTACTCTTCTCTAAAACTATTTAACTATACCCAAAGTTAATAAAATACTTTATTCACCTACTAACTGAAAAAAGCAATAGATTAACTATCTTCTGTAAAGTCGCGGTTTAGCTCATAGGTGAGATAATAAAAGAAAAAAGTGACCTAACGGTTTTTTCCATTTTCCGCTAAATGCCACTTCTTTTATTTGTATAAAACTCTTTCTGGAGGACAAACCTTAATATAAAGAATTCTGAGAAACAATAGTCATTGTCTACTTAAGTTAAAGCATCAATCATTTTAATAAAATCTTAATAGCGAATAATCTCATCTAATTAGAAAACGCTATTCACATAACATCACATTAGAAGCTCAACAGACAGGGAATATTCGCCCCCACTAGACTTAATAGCACAATCAATAATCTTCTCACCATAAAACATTCTCCCCACCACATGCGTAGGTTAAGACGCTTATTCTCCGCAGTGGATGTAACTGGTGACAGAAAGCTAGGCTTATCTCCCCGTTTTCTCCGATTGTGAACCATCTAACCTAGCACTGATTTTCAAGCATTTTACCGCCAACATGAATTCCAACAAGCAGGTGGGATGACTATTCCCTCTATGCAGTTAGCTTGCATATCAAGCTGATCGCCCACAAAAGTGTACAATAGAGGTGCATTAAAAATAATATGTCAATGGAATCTAATTATAGGTTAGTCAGTAAATCCTCGTAATAAAAATCAATTTCAAAATAGCCCTTAAATAGGATGCGTATCAAAAAACCTCTCTTAGAGCTTGGCAGCACCTTAGAGAGGTCGTGAGACTTAACAGGTAAAACCTGCTCTATTTACAATTCATAATTAGGCTGATATTATGGAAGTTGACTTAATATATTTGTAAATTCTTCTTCTGAGGCAGTTTTAGTATCATCGATTGAAAAGGAGTAAACCTTATCTTCCTCTATCGTTACATCTTGAATGGCATATCGCCAATCCTCACCATCAACAGTTGCAAAAATTATATGTACATCTAGACCTATAGGAATTTGGCCGTAGTGTTCTGAGAAAATCTTGGTTATATCGTCATAAGTATCCAGTTGTGCCATAGCGCGCTCTCCGTAATACGATATATATACTGCGCTATTTTTATAATCATAACCCTCTGGCACCTTCACTTGCATGGTAGTTTTAGGTCTTTCATCTGAATAAAACCTATCTATGTTTGTCCAACCAAAATTTGAAAACACGGCATAATAAAACTCTCCTTCAATAAATAACCCATCTTTATTATCGCCATTCGCATTATCAAGGGTATCCCAAGTAAGATCACCGTTTTCATCAATTATCCCTTCCCAAAGAATCATATCCTGATCCGGGCCACCGGTATGCATGGAGGATACCTGTAGGCGTATTGGGCACCCTTGAACCGGATCTACTGGCTCTCCGTCTTTCTTCACTTCAATAAAAAACTCACCTCCCGTTACTAACGCAGCTTTATCGCCATTTTCCATACGCCCCATCAGCGGCTTGTTGGTTGTCACCATGTCCTTTTTATCGAACAGTTCAATATAAGTGAGCTCAACCTCTCCATTAACAGGCTCTTGATTTAGCGATAAACAGTTTATATTTAATAGCGATCCATTAATAGATTCGAAGTTCAGCACGCCATTTTCTACATCAATCTTTACTTTTTCCATCCGTTTATCAAGTGCTAACTCGCGGTGATGCCTAAACTCAGAGGCAGATGGAGGAATGGGCTTACTGTCCATACCGCTATTCCCTTTTTCACAACTCACCGTAAATAATACAGATGCAATTAGCATCGCAGCCATCAAACTTTTCGATACCTTGCTGTTAGAATTCATTAGTTTCATGATTTTAAATTTTAAAGATTATACTTCCAATACCACTAGGATATCAGCAGCACTTTCCATTTGTTACCCCTAAAAATCAATCATTTTAAAATAAGCGTGCAAAAAGCTCAAAAAACCTTTTTTTCATATATAATCACGGCCATGGGGTAACATCCTTTAAGATTGGTTTATATAGCTATGAACAGGATTTTATAACTATAAACTTTTTGATCATGAAATCATTCATCAGTTTTTATCTGCATTCCCTTGCCGTTATAGGATTATTATTTCTCAGCTGCTCGAAAGACGATGTTCCAGCTCCGCCGCCGCAAGATGCCTGCGATAATAAAAGTATCATCATGCTAAACACGGACTACAACAGCGACCCAAGCACGGGTATAGATTACATCGGATACGACTTAAACAGCCCCATCCAAGGCCCAGGCATACCGCTTGGCAATTACGCCAACACGAGCAACTTAAAGCTTATCATGCCCCCAACAGTTCCATTTATAGCAAAAGCGATAACCTACACGGGGTGATAATAAATGAAGTTTATTATTCTTTTAACTTAAGCGACCTTACATCTGCCGAAAACACAATCGCTCCAGAAATGGTTGCTCCGGTGATAAACGGAAATAATGCGTACATCATTGAAATGGTAACTCCCTACCCTAATATGGGCGAGAGTGCGAGCTTTGAAATCCGGGAGTTTAGCCCTTTAAATGGCAACATAGGAAATGCACTCCCAATTAGTGCTAATGAGAAATCGTTTGTGAACAACAGTTCTTTCCACCAGGAAATCATTTCCTCAGCGAGTAACGGCACAGGTGAATTGTATTTTATTGGAGCCACGAATCTAATCATCGTCAATACAAATAGCAACACGGCTACCCATGTGGATTTATACCCGAGTTTCACCTGGGATAACTGGATGACTTTTCAAGGTTTAGAATATTCAGAAAGCTTAGGGCTTCTTGCGACTAGAAGAAACAGCACCAATCAATTTGACATTGTACAAATCGACCCACAATCGGGTACATTCACCGAGCTAGTAACAATTCCAGGAAATTTAAACACCGAGTTTTATTCGACCACTTATAATGAATGCACGAAAACTTTTTATTTAACGACATTAAAAACCAGCGATTGGAGCGCAGATTACTATGAGATAAACCTGAATAACAACTCAATTAGCAACACGCAAAACTTTTCCAACTACACTTATGGTTTAGAGGTTATTGATAATTAAACCAGCTGCTTGGTAGCATCACACAGCCTCGCTGATATCCAACTCACAGCGGGGCTTTTTTATTGCGAGTTTACTTAGTGGCTTTTAGTAGCAATTAGCATAGAATAACTGCCAATAGCTTGAACGCATTTTTATCCGAGCAATAGACATTTTATTACACAAACGGCCTTACTATAACTTGGGCACCACCCTTACAAACAGTAAGGCTTTTAAGGATTATTATTTCCAGTTCTAAACAGGCTCAAGACTTCTACCTCTTGCAAGTTAACTACCTAATCAATGCGCTAGCAATAAACCCCAGATTAGCTCAAGAAACGTCACGACTAACCGCTTCACCTGGCAGCTAGCCTAAAGCCACCTAGATCTCTTAAAACAAAACAAAAAAATCTCGGGTAAATAATCAAGCCGCGCTTCTTGCGCCGTAAAGAGAATTGAGGTATTAGCGATTCATTAACTCGTAGACTTTTTCAATAGGCCTACCGACTACCGCAACTCCTTCTTTAATAACAATAGGGCGTTGCAGTAATATGGGATGTTTTACGATCACCTCTATCCACTCCTTATCGGTTAACTCTTTACCCTTATAGGGGGTAAAAGCCTCCTCTTTTTGGCGAATAAGTGCAAGCGGCTCACCGCCTAGCATTTTCACTAACTCTGTAACTTGATCTACTGTTAGCGGAGCGTTTAAGTAATCAATGGTTTGAAAAGGTTGATTTTCTTTATTTAGTAATTCTATCAACGCGCAGCTTTTACTGCAGCTGTTATTGTGGTATACTATCATTTTAATTCATTCACATGGATGAAGAAATGTTTACTGCCATTTCTTTAATAATTGCTGAGATTGATTATACATATCCGACTGGGAAGAGATACTTTTTAAAATACTTACTGCCCCCTCCTTATCATTTAATTTATAGCTACAGATCGCTAAGTAATATTTCGCCTGATCACTAAAAACAGAAGGCCCCTCTGAAATTGGAGCTAGCTCACTCTCTGCTTCTTTCCATTGCTCCTCACCGTAAAAGGTGAGCGCATGATAAAAAGAATATTCCACATTATCGGGCTCCTTTAAAACAAGTTTCCTAAGTACTCCCCTAGCCTCTGCAAACTTCCCTTTCTCATACAGCGCTCTAGCATTTTCATACTGCTCGCTAGATTCCTCTCCGCGCACTATATGGCTTTGCATTTCCGGGATCTCGTAGAGCTCCTCCCCTTTAAAAGGAAAGAACAAAACAAATAGGGCAATAGCAGCGGCAATCCCAGCTAGGATGCTCCATTTTACTACTTTGCCTTTTGACTGTTCTCTATGCTGCTTAGCAGCTGAGCTAATGGTGCGCTGGACCTCTAAAGCTTCAGGACTAAGCCGTTTTGAGATGGTATCGCGCAGTGTCTTTTGCAGCTCCACCTGCTTGCGCAACTGATCATCTGCCGCTATCTGCTGCTCAAAAGTGGCCTTTTGCTCACTAGACATCAGCCCATCTAGGTAATCTTCAATATGCTCGTTTACACTATCCATGAGTATTAAAATAAGGATGTTCTTGAATCTTTTGCGTTAAAGTTTTCATACACTGACTTTTCTTTTTCCTCAGATACGCATAACTGATACCTAGAGCCCTAGCTACCTCCTCTTGATTCACGCCCTTCTTCATGCACCTTTTAATAATATCTCTACAGCTCTTTCCCATTTCATCTAACAGGCGCATCACAATATTTTCTTTCTCCATCTGCTCTAGGAGTGCATCATACTCCTGATCTGCCGTATCTTCAATATGATATAAGCTATCGTCAATATTTGTTACCTGCCTGTTTTTCTTTTTCTTCAACACATTCAGCCATTTACGCCTGCATACCAGCAGTAAGAAGTTGGAAAAGGAGGTGGTTAAAACGAATTCTTTTTCTATGCTCATGTGATAGATATCCATGAGCGACTCTTGCAATATATCATAAGCCTCCTCTTCTGAGCCCGAATTCTTAAGAATCATCCCTACCACCCTGGAGGCATAAAGCTGATAGATTTCAGCAATCCCTTTAGAATCGTTGTTTTTTAAATATAGGATATACTTTTGGTCGATATGCATTGAAAATCAATAATGGACTATTGCAAATCTAACAATTATTGACTTATTTTACACTAAGGGATAACTTTTACCAACTATTAACTAATGACTAACTATTTATGAGCCTTGTATATTGTATCATCATCACACTCGTCTACTTCACAGCTAACGCCATAGCAAGCCCTCAACTGGATCATGCCTCTTTGCAGCAAGCAGATAGCACTGAAAGCTTCATAGACACTTACGATTCAAAAATAAATTACGAAATAAAGGAGCAATCATTCCACTTCACGCCGGATATCCGTCCATTAGTACCTATCCCTGGAGGTAGGCAAGCTTTCTACACCTATTTGTGGGATTTTGGAGATGGGAATTTCAGTACCCAGAAGAACCCTACACACAGCTATGCGCAGCCTGGAGACTACCAAGTCAC
>DXEZ01000301.1 GCA_019114715.1 Candidatus Sphingobacterium stercoripullorum
AATATTTTTCACTTTTAAATGTTCAATCCGTCTAATAACAACACAATAATGACATAAACAAAAATTGTCAAATGTTAAAAGACTTGTAATCAGCGCGTAATAGTAGAATAGAATGACAATGATGGGGTAGCGTTTTGATAAGCATATCTTATATTGATGCCAGCTAACAACTTGGCTAAGTTAGAGCATGACTGGATTAAGGGTTATCCCATTTCAAAAATAAAAGATCCCTGACTCTATTCATTGTTAAAATTAGAAAGTTAAAGACTGTTAAAATTCTATCTATTAGACAAATAACAGCCAATTATTTATCTATATTGAGTTGTTAAATGAATTGGCTTTTAATAGTAAATGATGTATATTTGCAAAATGTTTAATAAGAAGTATAGTCTCTATATAGTCGGGTTAATTTTATTATTCTCTTTTACAAACTGCAAAAGCAAATTTGAAAAATTGAGAAATAGTAACAACCTAGCTATGAAATACCAGGAAGCAGTAAAATTTTACGAGAATGGTAAATACTCAAAAGCTAGAACGCTTTTCGACGACTTAATGGTCAGTTACAGAGGACGTTCAGAAGCAGAAGATTTGTATTATTATACCGCCTATACCAACTATAGGATGAAAGATTATATTTCTGCTAGACATCATTTCAAGTCTTTTGCCCAAACGTTTCCGAACAGTCCTAGAGCAGAGGAATGTAGATTTATGACAGCCTATTGTTACTATCTAGAATCCCCTCGCTCCTCATTAGATCAAGATAACACAAGAAGAGCAATTGATGAATTGCAACTATTTGTTAACATATACCCTGAATCGGAAAGAGCAGATGAAGCAAGTGACTTGATCCAAGATCTAAGGGAAAAATTAGAAAAGAAAGCTTTCGATAACGCCAAGTTGTATTACGATATGGGCATGCCTGGTGATTACAAAGCTGCAGTTATTGCCTTAGAGAATGTTTTACGCCAGTATCCGGATACACGCTTTGCTGAAGAAATTGAATACTTAATTGTGAAAGCTCAATATTTATATGCCGACAATAGTATTCCAATTAGACAAGAGGAAAGATTTAATGAGGCGTTAGATTATTACGATATGTTCGCTGAGAGTTACGCTTCTAGTCAATACATGAAAGAGTTAAACGATCTCAGAAGCAAGTCTGAAAGAAAAATTGCAGCTGTTGTAAAACAGATCGAAGAATCTAAGCGTTTGCAAGAGGAAAGAAATAGAGAATTAGGTATAGAGGAAAGCGAAGTTGAAAATGCCGAATTCGAACAAACAGAAGGTAGCAGTATATAAGCATAAAATAATTTAAAATGAATCAAAATCAAAAACCACGTATAATTCCAAATACAACGATTACAAGGGATTTAAGATTAATAGATGAAAAAACAGATAACATCTACGAGTCTATTGTGATTATGAGTAAAAGAGCGAATCAGATTGCAGTTGATACAAAAGAAGAATTAACAGCTAAGTTGGAGGAATTTGCAAGTACCTCCGATAATTTAGAGGAGATATTTGAAAATCGTGAGCAAATCGAAATCTCAAGGCACTATGAGAGATTGCCTAAGCCAACAGCACTGGCAATTGATGAATTCTTAGAAGATAAAATTTACTACAGAAATCCTAAGAAGGATAACTAATAGGGTAATACAAATGCCATCACTAGAAGGAAAACATATCATCCTTGGAGTTACAGGTGGTATAGCTGCATACAAAACTGCTTTATTAATAAGATTATTAATAAAAGAAAAAGCAGAAGTTAAGGTTATAATGACGGAAGAGGCGAAATCATTCATTTCGCCTCTCACGCTTTCAACGTTATCAAAAAATCCAGTATATACCTCTAGTTATAACCCAGAAACAGGCGAGTGGAATAATCATGTAGACTTAGCTTTGTGGGCAGACTACATAGTAATAGCTCCAGCTACAGCAAATACTATCGCTAAAATGGTGCATGGATTATCCGATAATTTTCTTCAACTAGTTTACCTTTCTGCGCGCTGTCCGGTATACATCGCTCCAGCAATGGATTTAGATATGTGGAAACACCCTTCCACAATTTCCAACATCAATAAGCTACAATCTTATGGGAATTTCATTGTTAATCCAGGATCGGGTGAATTGGCTAGTGGATTAGAAGGCGAAGGTAGAATGGCTGAACCTTATGAAATACTAGAAGAAATCAAAGCTGTAAATAAAAACCAGTACCCCTTTCTACAAAACAAAAGGATCTTAATTACTGCAGGGCCAACACACGAACCGATAGACCCAGTAAGATTTATAGGTAATCACTCTACAGGAAAAATGGGCTTTGCAATTGCGCAAACACTTGCAAAAGCTGGCGCTGAGGTAGAGTTGGTTTATGGACCAACAGCTATTAATCCTCCCTCTGGAGCAAACATCTCCTTACATCCGGTTAAAACGGCTGAAGAAATGTACCTAGCGTGTGATAAAATTTTCAGTCACATGGATATCGCAATTATGAGTGCTGCTGTAGCTGATTATACGCCAGAGAAAAAAGAAAATCAAAAAATAAAGAAGAATGATTCTGTTTTAAATCTATCGCTTAAGAAAACAATAGATATAGCAGCTACATTAGGTAAAAAGAAAACGAATAACCAACTTCTTATAGGATTTGCTCTTGAAACAGAAAATGGACTAGAACATGCTAAAGGGAAACTACTCAAAAAAAATCTAGACCTCATTGTACTGAACTCTTTAGAAAATGAGGGATCAGGATTTGGGTACGATACCAATCAAGTAACAATTATAAATAATCGCAACTCAGTGGATTCCTATCCTCTCCTGGATAAAAAAGATGTGGCGAAAATTTTAATGGAACACATTTATAAAATTTTACATGACTCAAGAATCTAAAAAATTCAAGGATTTTAAAGCCTATTTTATCATACCTGAAGAACCCAGTTCAGTTTATTTAGCACTAACAACTGAATCAACTGCCATTTTATGGACCGGTGGAAATGCTCAGATAGACCCAAAAGTAGACGGTTCTTTTTCCCTATGGGATGGTGCAATAGTGGGTAAGTTTCTAGAGTTGGATCCAGAAAATTACACCATTGTCCAAGAATGGTATTTTGGAGAACAAGAAGAAAAATCCATTGTTTCAATTAAACTTCATGAGCATAAAAAGGGAACTTCTATGGAAGTAAGACAAAGCAATATCCCTTTAGAAGATTTCGATAATATCACAAGTGGATGGACAGAAGAATATGCTGGCGGATTAATAGACTTTTATAGCTAGTAAGTAATTATATAACAACATTATCGAAACCCGTTAGTTCAAACTAATGGGTTTTGTTTTTATTAAAATTAAAATTA
>DXEZ01000302.1 GCA_019114715.1 Candidatus Sphingobacterium stercoripullorum
AAAATTTTGCAAATCGTAAAATAGTGTCTATATTTGCACGCCCGGAAAATATTCGGGGTGTGTGATGCCCAGGTGGTGAAATTGGTAGACACGCTACTTTGAGGGGGTAGTGAACAATTGCGTTCGTGCAAGTTCGAGTCTTGTCCTGGGCACTGAAAGCAACTCGTCAGAAAAATCTGGCGAGTTTTTTGTTTTATTTCCCCTTAATGTAATGGTCTGCTGATAGATCAGATTCAGAACTTCATTGAAATGGTCAGTTCGATATGATTTTCCGTCAAAATGTAGTTTCTGAGGAAACATCGAACTAATAAGTTTCATCTTGATATCTACGGGCGCATCCTCAATGTATTTAGGAAGACTGTTAATCAGCGATATAGCATAATCCAACTTGTGTTCTATGTTGGTTGCGTCAGAGAGTCCCAAAGAATCAACTCTTTCGCTAATTGTAGCTCTTTGTTCTTGATAGCGGTGTTTTATTCTTTCAAAATCTTCTTTGGAGAGTTCGCCATCCATATATTTATCCTCAAGCATCGCTAGCCGTTGGTCTATCTTTGTACGTTCGTCTTTAAGGGCGGCCCGTTGGCTGTCAAGATCCTGCTCAAAAGATTTATTGAGATCCTTCAAGATAACATTGTATAGATTCATTACAGTCAAGTTTGGCGTCAAGCTACCAACGTAACGACGAAATATATCATTCGCTTCAAGTGCATTACAACGGAAATGTTTACTATCTACGGAGCAGTGATAATAAGCGTATCTGTTGCCTGTACAGCTTGTGCTTCGTGATCCTGTTAGGCTTGCGCCGCATACTGGGCAAATCAAAAACTTTCTCAGAAACAGGTCAGGGTGAACACATTTACCAGCACGAGCCTGTTTGCGGCGGGATCCATCCAAAATATCCTGCACGGTATTAAACGTATCAATGTCGATTATCGCCTGATGCAGACCCTTTGTCCAATAAGCGGGTTTTTCCTTATAAGCCTTTACATAGACCTCTCCAATATAATATCTGTTGCGCAGCATCTTTAAGAAATTGCTCTTGTGCATATTATATGAAGTTGTTCGCACAAATTGGTTGCGGATAGTGATAGGCGCAACCAATCCTTTCGCAACCTCTGCAAAGATGTCACGAACAATTTTTGCCTCAGAAGGGACAATCTCCACATATTTATGATAATCGCTTATTTTGACATTCTTATAACCATAAGGAGCCATATTTGTTGTCTTGCCTTCTTCTTGGCTTTGACGAATCCCCTCTTTTGTAGCTTTGGACCGCTTAGCATTATCGACATCCGCCATCGTTATATAGACCCCAAGCAAAATCTTGCTTTCATCTTGCCTCCAATCAATATGTTCATCGACCGTATTAACCTCTACGCCAATATTCTCAAAATACTCCAAATTCTTATAAGCAGCTGTCGTATTACGCGAATATCTGTTCCATCTGAGACATAGGACCAGATCAACTTCTTTCCTATGTTGTTTACAATAAAGCATTATCTCTTGAAAAACTTTCCGATGTTCAAAGTCCTTGGCACTAAAGTCCTCTTTGTAGCATTTTATGATGTTATATCCAGCCCGCTCGCAATATTCCGATATCGTCTTCTCTTGATAGTCAAGGCTACAACCTTTAGCCTGTTCATCGCTTGACACACGGCTATATATTATTACATTTTTCATTTCTATTTCTATTATCTATTTCAATTTGCATCTCTGCGAGCAGATAGAGATACTGACGCACCTGTTTTACCTGCTCATCCGTGTATTTTATTTTTTGTGCATTTAATATCTTTTTACATTCTGCTAATGTTATCACGTTTGACAAAGTTTATATGGCACTCAGAAAGCACCTTATTTTTGTCTCGGGCTCTTCGGCACCACCCCTGCAACCAATCGCCGAAGTCTTCTGGTCGCCCGTTTGGGTAGATAACATTTAATCACCTGTCTCTAGCTAAGATACAAAATCTTTTTTCAACTATATTTATATTATTCATGTTAATCTTGTTTGTTTTTATAATTGTGTAAAAAAGAGTAGAGCCGTCTTTCCGAATTCGGCTTTATTCCTTTGTCTTTAAGGATTTGACTGTTCTCAGCTACAGACTTTGTAAAATCATAGTTCTCTAACAGTACTTGATCAGACACCATCGTTCGGATACGATTAGCCATACTGCGCGGAGAAACTCCTTTGGATTTACAGTAAGCAGGATTAACTTTATAACCGCTCTTGTTTTTATTCCTATGATTTAAATTATTCGGTATGTACTCATGCCGTTTTAAGAAAGCGCCTTTGGCGATTTTATACAATACATGATTGGTAATGGTTCTATCTGTATTATCTATCCAATATTGTCTCTCATATGTTAATGAATACAGAAGATGTTCAAATGCCATGTTCGGCTGTATTTTAAGGCGTAATAGAGCATTCAAAAATAATATGCGTTCTCGATTCCCCTTTTTTATCTTTACAGGCAGTGTTTGCCTATTCCCATACTTATCCTTAATTATGTATGTTCTTCTTTTGATTTGCGTATAGTTGTCATTTAGCCGAATAAATGGCTGAGATTCGTCGACAGGGGTTATGTCAACTATGGGATATGTATTTTTATATTTTGTAAGAAAGAAAAGTGCTGAATCATAGTCCACCATTCCCCAAAAGTCATTTAAGAATTCATGGTTGGTTATTACTATTTCATCATCTGCAATCCCCTGCTGTATATCATTTTTCTCTTCTTTTTTATATGCTATCGGAATGCAGGATTCTCTGTTCTGACAATTATCTTTTTTAATAAAATCTGAATAATTATAAATAGAATAGTTTTTATATAAGATACAATTATTCAAACTGTTACCACCCATTTGCTGACTACAATTCACACATGTAGTATCTATATGAAAATCAGGTATATCACATTTTATTCTATCTGCAATTTTATTAACCAATGTTTTATAATCATCATTATTAGTAATTGGTGATTCAAACAGATAAACCAATCTATATCTATTTACCTTTCCCGTAATATTATTCGGGGTAGTATAAAGCATACTTGGAGGACATGAAACACTTCCATAGAATGTTGGCGCAGGAATAGGACTTTCATCAATATCTAAAAAAACGACATATGTCATATCAAAATTTGATATGGTTTTTTGACGAGTACAAAATTGTTCATTGGCTATATTCTTGAAAATATGCGTAAAACAAAAACCTTGTTTTACATAATCTGCCAATGTGTCAATATCCACTTCTTCAGTTCGATATATAACTTTCCCCCAATCTTTACATTTACCATTATATGATGTCGTTGACACGGATAATGGGAATTTCATTTTAAAATTTTTTATCATAATAATTCATTTTTATTTCGCGATTATTCAATGTTGAGATAGTGTTTATCTCAAGCATATAAGACTTTTTATAAAAAACAGCAGATAACCCCCCTTAGACAAATTTGGAAGGTTGTCGGTTTTTGTAAACATACAAATATGAATTTTAAAACCCAAGTTTTTTATAAAAAAATAATGTAACTCTATTTTGCTTATTACATAAGCCGCCTTATAAAAAATATAATGGACTATTGATTAATATAGTTAGTACCGTCCGACATATGTCGCGGATATAAAATTTCATATAAATAAGATTAAGAAATTATTTTTCATGTCAACAGACTATTTATAGTAAATAACCTAAATATAGAGAAGAGACATGACAAGAACAGTAAGAAACTTAGATGACCTGACCAAGCAGAAGATTAGCAATGCGATGAAATTGAAGCATCAGCAGCGCAGTGAGTCAGAGAAACGACAAACAGCGGAGAAACAGAGTGAAGCCATGAAAGATTATTGGAGCCGAATACCAAAAATAAACGACGCCTCATCTATTACGCTAGATAAAGATTGACTAAAATATCAATTTGTGTCAATTGAAATAACATTTGACACGTATGCAATGCAATTAAAAGTCAAAAACCGTCCTGTAGCTATCTACAAGGCGGTTTTATACTGTTAGACGTCTATTTCGACTATTTATTGTTGAATATTTTCCGAATCGATTTTGTTTACAAACTCTTTGAGAGCATCCAATGATTCAACCTTTGTTATTTCCCCACGATATTCCAAATAACCGCTTACTTGTGGCAGGTTGGCAGGTTTGAAAAGCTCTGAGACCTCTACGTTAAGGACTTTGGCAACCTCCTTCAAGCGGGATAAAGTGGGGTTTCCATTGATAGAGTTGGATAAATTTACTCTTGAAATGCCAATCTCTTTTGCAATGTCAGCAATAGTCATTCCGCGTTGTCTTGCCAATTCTGATATGCGAAGCTCCATTATGAATGCATTTGGTAATATATATTTTCAGCCAAAGGTAATGAAAAAAACGATAAAACATTACAAAATTCAAGAAATATAAAAAATAGCATTACAAATACTTGTATATGTAAAAATAAAGCATTACATTTGTAGCAGAAAAAGAAAAATAAAACATTACAAAGATTATGAATGCACAAGTAGGACAATATAAATTTGGACGCCATCGCAATGTGTGGGGAATATGGAGATATATGGTAGTCAATGAGAGCGGAAGTTGTGCGGAGTTTGTCAAGGATGTATTGACCTATAATGATGCGGTAAGAGAAGTATATCACCTCAATGGTTGGGCTCAACCTAGAAAGATTTATCGGAAATTCTAATATTAACTGTAATAAAAATCTTACAACTATGGCACAGATTATTGTTCTTCAGCATGACACAGCCGTTCGTGCAAACATTATTACTGTCCGCACTAATGCCCGTACAATTGACAGTATTGGTAAGGCAATCCTCATCGAGCAACTGAAAAAAAAGTTGCACAGCGGACAGATTACAAAGTTTGCCTATCTCAAAAACAATGGCGAGGTTCGTGTCGCTTTTGGAACTACCAATCCTGATTTTGTGAAGGATAAGGTTTGCGGATGGGGTGAAAGCCGCGAAAACTACGCAACAACAGCCTATTATGATTTGGAGAAGGGTGGATGGAGAAGTTTTCGATGGGAGAATCTGATAGCGGTATACTAGTACCGCTATCTTTTCACTTTTACGATTACTGAAACTCGTACCACATTGATTTGTTGGGCAATATGCAATATTTAGTGAAATAATCTTTCAGAAATAGCTGTAACAGACAGAAGTGAATATAATATGAGTCTAAAGTATTCCTATACAACAGCCGATTACCTTGCATGGAACGAGATGACGGGGCTTATCAGACGTTTATATGACGACAGGAACTACACAATCAGCCTATTGTTGGCTTGCGGCTCATTTTGGGGGTTGCGCATCAGTGATCTGCGTAACCTGACTTGGGAAAAGATTTTAGCTCAAGATACTTTGATCGTCGTGGAAAAAAAGACAGGGAAAAGGCGTATGATTACAATCAACAAACCTCTTCAAAAACATATTAGGGCATGTTACACGGCTCTTAACAAACCACCTCTAACGCAGTATTGTTTTATCACGCGCATAGGGACAGTTTATTCTGTACAACGTCTGAATGGAATCTTCAAGGAACTTAAAATAAAATATCATCTTCCTATCGACCACTTTTCAACACATACCTTGCGCAAGAGTTTTGGTCGGCAGATTGTGGACAAGGCTGGTACCAATGCGGAGATGGCATTGATAAAACTATCTGAGATTTTCGGGCACTCGTCACCTGCGATTACACGCAGATATTTGGGACTTCGACAACAGGAGATACAGGAAACCTACAATTCGCTAACTTTTTAATCAGCAATACCTCACAGAGTGCTGTTTATGTGAAAATTATTTTCTATTTTTGTATCGCGAAATGCAGAAATGCATAAAGCGAACATATTGTTGAAAGTGTTTTCGCACTTCCCTGTCAGAAAATGTGGAAGTTTTCAAAGAGAAGGGATGGACGAACAGCACTCACCTTGTATAGACATTGAGGGAAGCACATTTCATGCACATACCCCATGCTATTCAGGTGTGGGGTATTGCGTCGTTTATTTTCTCTTAGGTCCTTCCACAACCTTCTGACAAATAAGCGAAACGGCTCCACACTTTCTTTTTATGACAACCTTCTTATGGAGTCGGAGAGGACTTAATTTCACCATTTATGAAAAATTATTTAATGTTAGTCATTGCGTGCACGTTTGCACTTGTTTCATGTAGCGGAAATAGCCATAGTGGTAATAACAGAGAGGGTAACCCTCAAAATGAAACTTCGACTCAAGATCTTAACACAACAAATGCTATCAGTGATGGATGGAAAGATGAAGGCAGTGCATATTTAATTAAAAGAAATGGGAATCCTGTAGGTTATTTCCCGATTCAATCCAAAGGCAACAGAATGAGAGTGTATATGGATTATCAATATTGTAATGATGAATATCTGAAAGTGCGATTAAATCCTGATTACAACCCTTATTCATCAGGTCAACCCTTGCGATGTAAATATATGGCAGGGCCATATTATATCAAAAATTTATAACTCATTTTAAAGATATCCAACATTACTTTGAGATTTCATCACATATTTAATCCAAATTGAGCATATCTCATAAACCTCAAAAAACGTAAAAAATGAAACATACAAAAAGCGATAGAATTCAGGTAATCATCGCATATATTTTGGGATGTATATTTTTTATAATTTGGGTGCTACATCTATATTCCAAAATAAAAGAAGATCACACATCCAACAGCCCAGAGGCTACACCTTCCGAAAATGTCTACTCCTCAAATTCTTCTACAAATAGCATTAAATGGTTGTATGGGAAATGGAAATGTTCTACACCATATGGTTCTATGTATCTTATCATCGATGCTACAACTATTACTGAAATGGTGGGAAATGAAGTAAATAACGCCTCATATAGTATTAAAAATGGGGTCCTCTATGCAAAATATCGAGGCGATGGAGGTATATCAACATCATATCCCTTGGATATAAATAATCAAAGGATTGGAGCCGGAGACGGATATTGGTATACTAAAATGAATTAATTATTTTATTTCCCGCTTAACAAAATATATCATAACATAAAAACAATTTTTGTAAAAACCATCAATTATTCCCTTCACATAGAAGCGAAAAGAGTGCTGTGTTTCAGCACTCTTTCTTTTTGCCAGGATTTTGAACTTTTACTTTCTATCTAGGATATACAATAGCGAATATATTTATCAAGTTTTATATTATGCATTGATTAAAAAATCAATTGCCTATCTTTGTAAAAAGACATATTATGAAGATATCAAAACCAACCATAGACCTACGTATAAAAGAGGTTATGGAGGAGAAACAGATTTCACAAAAACAACTTTGCACAATTACTGGTATTCCAGAGGAATCCTTATGCCGTCAACTAAAACGAGGAAAGATGAATCTCGATAGGTTGGCTATCATAGCTCAAGCTCTTAATGTTGATATACGCGATTTAATCAGTACACCTGTAAAGAAGGAAGTTAAGGGTTATGTAGAATATGGCAATGATATATACTCTTTCCAAACATTCAGGAGGCTCAAGGAGATTGTCAAAACCCTTGAAGAGCAGATCAATCGCCCAAAAAAAATTAAGGAAGAAGCAGATCGTATACGGCGAATGGAAAAAGTAAATATATGTAAGGTTGTGTCATCAACTCAAATACCAACGTTTGATGAGATTGTTTTGGATCGAGTCGAGACATATGATACGACAGTTCAAAACTGTTGGTCATTCCGCAATGCAGGAGATATTAGAGAGAATATTGTTTTGAACTTGGGCAATATGGTGTCAGGGTATGAGTTCGATTTATTGGGAAAACGCTTCCTTAATTCTGAAGCTGCATATATTGCGGGGGCATATTCATTGGAGGGAGAGCAATATGTGGATATTCAAAAATTACTATCTACATGGGATAACGGATATACTGCGAAAGTTGTTTTTAAGAAACAAGATAATAAATACACACGACTGATTCGACAGGATTGGGCTCAGTTCAATATCCAATGGATGATGTTGGTAATATGGGAGAAATGCAAATCAAATGCTGCATTCAGGGACATCTTGTTATCCATTCCTCGCGACGCTGTTATTATAGAGAACAGTACAGATATAGGGACAGAAGACCCAAACAAAAGTACAAGTACAATATGGGGCTGTTGGAATCAGGAGTTAATGGACGCACGAGCGATAATCGAAGAGGATGTAGCCAACAGGACATCGGCTAAAAGTAGAAAAGAGATCGAATACAGACAAATGATTGAGCGCAATAAAATCAATCATATTGGCGTATGGAAAGGAAAGAATCTAATGGGGAAGATTCTTAAACTTTGTCAGATTGCACTATTAACGAACACAGAACCACCAATAAATCAAGACCTATTAACCATGCACAATATATATTGGGGGCAAACATTATTATTTGCATAAGAAACTTTTTCTGTTTATATTTCGTATTAGTAAAAGATCTCTAATAAATTATGAATAATAAAATTTTAAGTTTTGAATGTATTTTATACCAATTAATCAATTGGTATAAAGAATTACGTCCAACAGATACTTCATTGCTTTCATTTACAAGGCTAAAAGTTCTTAAACTTCTTTTCTTTGTATCTGCTATTCAAAAGGATGAAGAGAATCAAGATTTGCTGGACATATTTAATAATTTTTATGCCATGCAGCATGGTCCTGTTGAAAGCGACATATATAAAGCCATGATTGATAACAAACTACCACACTACTGTTTTAAATCTAGGTCAATATATGTTGCCAAAGACATCCAGTTTCAAGATTTTCAAGAACTTGGTGAAACCTATCACCGAATAACGACTTCTATTAATCTGTTACGAAAAACAAACGAGAATATAGTTACTTATACCGCATCCCAACTTGTTGATTTGTCTCATAAATGGGAAAGTTGGCAATTAGCCATACATATGGCAAATACATTTGGCAAAGGGAGTGAGCCAATGGACTGCAAA
>DXEZ01000303.1 GCA_019114715.1 Candidatus Sphingobacterium stercoripullorum
ATTAAACTAGTCTGTTTACTGCGGTTATTAGAAAAAAGCGATTCATTTAATACGTGATGCCTTGGCCAAATGTCTTAATAGGTCAGTAGACTCCGTGAAAGTTACCGAAGGTAAATCTGGATGGTCATTATATGGAGTATCTTCTTTATATGCCATATATCGAAGTTTTATCTATATTTCGTCTTTACTGATCACTTATGTCGAGTGATTCATCATTTTCATCCTGGTATATGTAGCTAGTATGTTGAAATGTCTGGGAGTAGAAGTACCGCTCACCTTTTTTTAGAAGGGGAAAGAGCTTGTTTGTCAGATTAAATTCGATGACTACAAATGAGTTTTTGGGTTTCAACAATCTCTCTTTTCAGAAAGCTGAAAATATTTTGGAAAGTTTAGCAAACCATAAATAAATCAGCTCATTACTCAAGAGAAAAGGATTCAGGAGAAATCATCTTGTCAAATATTTTTATGCCTATATCCATAAAAACTTTATTTAGATGTGTGTATTTGTGGTCATAAGCATGAAAAATGATTTTAAGACCAACATATTTAGATGCTACTACTCCCTTTATCGACAAGCCGATGATAAAGATTCTAACCGGAATTCGACGTTCTGGCAAATCAGTTGTACTGCGTTTACTTAAAGATGAATTACTAGAAAGAGGTGTCGAAGAAGAACAGATTATAAACTTTAACTTTGAAAGCTTTGCTTTTATCGAACTGACAAAAGCTCAAAAGCTGTACGCATTTGTAAAAGATAAAATCAAAAACAAGCATAAATATTATCTTTTGTTAAATGAAATCCAAGAGGTGGAAGGGTGGGAAAAAGCGGTTAATTCTTTTATAGTGGATTTTGATGTAGATGTTTATCTTACGTGTTCCAATTCCCATTTATTGTCTTCCGAATTAGCGACCTATCTTGCTGGGAGGTATGTTGAAATTCCTGTGTTTACACTTTCTTATAGGGAGTTTTTAGACTTCAGAAAACAGTATTTTAATGAGGAAAGTACGGCTAATTCTTTTGTACAGTATCTCCGATTTGGCGGATTTCCTGTGATCCATAACGCTAATTATTCCGAAGAGGCAGCTTATAATATAGTCTACGATATTTATTCTTCCGTTATTTTGAGAGATACCGTACAACAGTACAAAATTTGGATATTGAACTTTTAGAGCGTGTAATTCAATACGCTTTAGATAACATTGGAAATACATTTTCTGGTAAAAATATAGCTGATTTTTTTAAAAGCCAACAACGTAAAGTGGATACCAATACGTTTACAATTACCTAAATGTTTTAGAAGGTGCATTTATTCTATATCGCGTCCCACGCTATGACATCAAAGGAAAAGAAATTCTGAAAACGCAAGAGAAATTTTATGTGAGTGATGTTTCAATTATTTATGCGTTAATGGGATATCGGGATCGTTTGATTTCGGAGATTTTAGAAAATATTGTTTTTTTGGAACTCAGACGAAGGGGTTACAAGGTATATATTGGAAAATTAGATTACGGAGATTGACTTTGTAGCAGAAAAACGAAACCATAAAATCTATGTGCAGGTAGTCTATAAATTAGGCCATGAACAAACCATAAACCGTGAATTTGGAAACCTTTTGGCTGTCAATGACCAATATCCGAAATACGTTGTAACCATGGACGAATTTTGGAAAGATGATATTGAAGGCATAAAGCGTTTACACATCAATGACTTTTTGTTAAAGGAAGTTTAAGATTTTTGAAAAAATCATACATTTGAATATATTCGCAGTATTTTTGGGTATTTCGATGTAAATTGCCGGTATGACTGACACAATTATTCAAGCCGTAATAACCGCCTTATGGCAAAAATAGAACTCACATTAAAAGAATATCAATTTTAAATCGAGATCAGATACGTTATGTTTAGCTTTTCGATTTTAAATCATTCTGAATATTAATATCTTTCAGCTGGTTTAGTTGCCTTAAATTTTCCAAAAAAGAGTTCGAGTTTCGTACCAGCGGGATCACAAAAAAAGCTTTACTCAAAAGTGAGGTTTTTTTGTTGAGCGCCATGCCTAATGTTTCTATAGGTTGAGAAAGTTAATTATGGCAGTTAATTTATAACCATTTCCTAAGAACTAAAGTGTCCATCGCATCAGTCAACTGTATGTTGATTGGGGCGGTACGCGTAGTAGTTTATTGTTAGTTGGTTTTTTATATAGCTATGACAATTGAGTAATGTCGCGCAAGCGCAAAATAGTCCATTGTGGTGATCGTACCTACTTATTTAGTGAATGTCCGCTTGATAAAATGGAAGATTGTTTTGATTGGTTCGGAAGTGAGCAATGAAATAGGGAACTGTTTTATGAAAAAAAACTATTTTCCAGTTTATCAGACTTTACTTCTTTTAAGTGGCTAAACAGTTTTTAAACTGTTCTTTATGGTACTCCCCAGTTTCTGGACCAATTTTAAGCTGAGTTAAGTTTATTTTCTTTTTCAATAGCAAACATTTCGCTTGGTTTTACCCGATTAATTCCTTGATGTTTGCGGTGGTTATATTTTTTTATAAATCTACTTATTCCTTGGTAAAGC
>DXEZ01000304.1 GCA_019114715.1 Candidatus Sphingobacterium stercoripullorum
GGCATGAGTAGTTCTAGATACTGAAAAAGCCACTTTATCACCACTAGGAGACCACTGTGCATGCCTTACGGTGCCTTTTGTTGCAAATAATTTCTTAGAATTGATACTCCCATCAATTGGTGCGATATATAGATTACCCGAGCGAGAGAAAATCACCTCATCGCTATTTGGCGAGACCCTTGGATAGCTACCATTCCCTAGCTTGATGGGTTTACCACCCGTTATCGGCACGCTCCATACGCTTACCCCTGGCTGAATGATCTTGGACTCCGGGTTTACACTTGCCGTGGCGGACCAGTTTCCGCCATGCCCGCCGCCCCTAACGTAGACCACCCACTTACCGTCGGCCGATACGCTGACGTTGGTAATCTCCTGGCCGTCATCGCTTTTATAACTGGTGATTTTTCTTGCCTCCTCCCCTTTTTCACTGGAGACATAAATATTTCTTCTGCCCTGCTCATTCATTACCCAAGCAAGCATCCCCCCATTACTGGTAAGAGCGGTGATTTGCGGGTATAGCAGGTAATCTTCAATAGGAGGATTATTTTGCGCTAGGGCATCAGTGGCGTAGCCCAAAACACCCCACAGAAGCACAAGCGCTATGATTTTATGTATGCTGTTTTTTATATAATTCATAATATTATTTTATTGATTAAACCGTAATGATTTCCCTGGCAAATTGTTAGTCCACTCTTCATGCTCAATAACAAGCTGTCCGTTAACAAGCACATAATCTACTCCTGAGGCTAGAAGTTCACCATCCTCGTAGCTACTATTAGCGCTTATTCTCTGGGGATCGAAAAGCATGATATCTGCATAATACCCTTCTTTAATTAAACCTCGGTCTTTGACGCGCATAGTAGATGCCGTGAAATGAGTTGACTTATATATAGCCTCACTTAGCGAAAGGACATTACGCTTTAAGGCGTACTCCTGCACCACACGGGCAAAGGTACCAAACCCTCTAGGGTGACCCGAGCCACCATCCGAACCCACCATTACCCAAGGTTGCGTCATGAAGTTAACCACATCCTCCTCTTTCATCATAAAAGATAATACTGAAGGGCTATTTTCACTACATATCTCCATAACCGCTTCCTCGGGGCTGATACCATACTCCTCAGCCACCTCGGCTAAAGATTTATTATGGTATTCTTTTCCTGGTTGCGAAAGCATCAGCTTGGAAGCATCTGCTGTTCGCGCATTAATACTCTCCACAATTCCATTTAATATACTGTCCTTTAGTGCTGGGTCCTTGAAACGCTCCCGCATAGCTTTTATACCTCCATCCCGTACCCAAGCTGGAACCAGTGCGGAACTTAGGCCAGTTTTCGAGGCTATATAAGGATATTGGTTTGCTGTTACATCAATACCTTCCGCTCTTGCCTTTTCAATTAAATCAATAAGCGTAGTGCTCAACCCCCAAGCTTTCGGGCCCGCCACCTTGATGTGCGAGAAATGTGTTCTTACACCTGATTTTCTTCCGATATCTATAATTTCTTTAGTAGAATTCACCACGCCGATATTTTGAGATCCTTCATCCCTTTGATGTGTATCGTGTATACCGTCGTGACTGGCTACCACCCGGCATAGCTCCACCACCTCGCTAGTCTCAGCAAAGTTCCCTGGGTTATAAAACAGACCAGTGGATATGCCAAAAGCACCCGCTTTCATCGCTTTATCTACCCAGTTTTTCATATCCTCAAGCTCCTTAGCAGTGGGTTGAATGTCTTTGGTGCCAAGTACCTTCTTACGCACAGTATTGTGGCCAATAAATAAAGCAGCATTCGGGCCGATACCAGTATCTTCCCACTTTTTTAGTGCCGTATTGGTATATAAAGGGCTATTTCCATCGTTGCCTTCAAAGACCGTGGTCACCCCCTGCTTGAGAGCACGTAACAGGGCACGATTCTCCTTGTTTTTATGGTTCAATTGGGACCTGTAATGCGTGTGTGGATCGATAAAACCTGGAGCTAAATATAACCCCTTGGCATCGATCGTTTGCTTGGCTCTAGCTCCCGATTGCTCAGGCCCTACATACACAATCCGCTCGCCACGAATTCCAACATCTTGCAAAACTGAATCCCCTCCTGAGCCGTCAAAAACAACGGCTCCTTTAATATACACATCGTAGTCTTGTGCTAGCCCCAAAAAGGGTAGGCAAAACATACACACTATAAAAGCTACTACTTTATTAATCATAAATATTCGTTTAGCTATCCAAAAGTCAACTAGAAATCATCCCTCAAGGATGCATAGGAAACCTAGAATGACAAATTACTTGTTTGTTTGTTCTTGTTTTAATATCCAGCTACGCCATCATCGCCTCTTTTATCGGCTACAGCATTGATATACCCTTCTTCAAGCATCAATACTTCCGTACGACCAATAGGTATGCGCTCTTTAAACTCGTAACCCATTTCCTCCAGCTCCGCAATCAAAGTCTTGGGGTAATCTTTCTCAACGTAAATAACATCGGGTTTCCACTGGTGGTGAAACTTCGGACTATTCACTGCCTCAGCAGGGCTAAGACCAAATTCCAATACATTCACTAGGGTTTGAAAGACGGAGGTTATAATCGTCGACCCGCCCGGTGTACCGACAACCATTAAGGGCTTGCCGTCTTTTAAGACAACCGTCGGAGTCATGGCGCTCAGCATTCGCTTTCCAGGCTCAATGGCATTCGCTTCAGCTCCTAGCAACCCAAATTTATTTGGGCTTCCTGGCTTAGCGCTAAAATCATCCATCTCGTTATTCAGTAAGAATCCAGCGCCTCCAACCACAACGCGGTTACCATAGGCACCATTAATGGTCGTGGTTAGAGAGACGACATTACCCAATTCATCGGCGATAGAGAAGTGAGTGGTTTCCTCTTTTGTAGGCAGAAGTACTTCTCCTGCTTCGATATCCTCGCTTTTTGAAGCTTTAAGCGGCGTAAAATCTTCCATTCTAGATAGGAGGTATTCTTTATTTGTCAGCGCCTCTACTGGGACATCAACAAAATCTGCATCTCCTAAATACAAGGCTCTATCGGCATATGCACGGCGTTCGATTTCTACCATCAGCTGCACCGACTCCTTGCTTTGAAAACCGTATTCACTTATAGGGTACTCTTCAAGTTGTCTAAGCATTTGCTGGAGTAAAATCCCTCCGCTTGATGGGAGTCCCATTGAAATGATTTGATAGTCCTTATAATCGAATACTACAGGATCGCGAACGACTGCCTCATAGGACTTCAAATCTTCAAGAGATATAATCCCTCCGCCCCGTTCCATTTCCTGAACGATTAAATCTGCCGTCTCCCCCTCATAGAAACCTTTGGCACCCTGATCCTGGATACGTCTTAAGGTACTGGCCAAATCACTTTGTAATAAAGTGTCCTGCTCCTCCCATTTACTCTCCTTTACAAAGGCCGAAGGCTCCGTACTGTACTTCTGAAAATCCTTCTTATTGCGGTTTAACCCTCTAGCTTCTCTGGCAGTAATTGCAAAGCCGTGTTCTGCAAGGTCAATCGCTGGCTGAATCAGCTCCTTAAAATCTAGGCTGCCGAACATCTCATGGGCCAGCTCCATTCCTTTGACCGTACCAGGCACACCGGCGGCTAAATGGCCATCTCTACTTTTAGTATCTATGGGGTTCCCCTCACTATCTAAATACATATCTCTGAAAGCAGCAGCTGGGGCCTTCTCCCTAAAATCTATAGTGGCCGATTCCCCATCCTTGGTGTGAACCACCATAAAGCCTCCTCCACCAATGTTCCCAGCATTAGGATAGACTACCGCTAGGGCGTATTGCACCGCAATGGCAGCATCGATGGCATTTCCTCCCTTTGCTAGGATTTCCTTACCCACTAGGCTGGCTAGTGGGTGTGCGGAAGAAACAGCAGCTTTTCGGAAGTTATGTTGCTTGATGATTTGATAATCGTAAGGATCGTAGGCAGTTTCCTTATTTTGGGTGTTGCTGCCACAAGAAAATAATAGTAAAAGCAGCAGTATGTAAAATGTATTTCTCATAAATTAATCCCTATTGTAATTTTAACAGCTGTACTATGGACTCGGCAAAGGCGCTCGCAAAATGCTCCTGCCTCTCGGGTGTATTCCGAGCGGTGGAGTTCACCTCAATCTGCCATCCGTAAGTTTTCGGATAATCTTCGCTAGTAAAATACCTCGAATTGTACCCTCCATTGAAATAATCATCCGTGCTCATTAGGTAAGGGTCCTGCTCGCTAGGAACCGATGGCACATCACGTGCATGCATCAACGTCCCAAAGGCCTCTGGTCCAATCATAAGCTCCCTTAAGTCCACATCGCCATGCACGTTTTTATAGTTAGCTAGCGTGGATTTAGCCATAAGTTCATCCAGATCTAAGCCCGAGTACACCCTACCGATCTCAGCGATTGTCAGCCCGTAGCCTAGTTCTAGGCGTTGCACCGAATGGCCGTGGGCATGAAGATCGATAAACAGGGATTCTCCATGCTCTGCAACAGCATAACGTACCGCGCTATCTAGGTGATCGTGGTACCAATGCCAAGCGTCAAAAAGCTCTGGATGCTCCTCACAGAAGCTCTCTTCAAGCTCTCTATTTTGATCGACATGCTTTCTGGAAAGGTGCGTAATAAGTACCGTGGGCTTTAGGTTATACCGCTGGGCGAATTCCTTTTTAATGGCTTCCGCTAGTGGTACAGTGTAAGAGTCTAGTACAGTCACAGCATCTTCACAATTATCCCGATTCGGGAGTCTATCAAGCTGTATGGTTCCGCCATGGGGCACGCTTATTACAAGCGGGATATCACCCACCTCTAGCTCAAACCACCCCTTTTCATCTTTAATCACCTGCCCTTGCTTCCAGCTCGGTAGTGGAGCAGCAGGAGATGCATCACTATCGGATTTTTTACAACCCGTTAGGCCAATAAACCCTACCGCTAAAGAAAATACTATAAGTTTCTTAAAATTCATATATCCCTCCTATTCGGTTTATAAAAAGCTCTTGATAAAGTGATTGTAAGAATTCACAAAGGCTCTAGCATACTTTTCTCTACTTTCATCTGTGTCTCTCACTCCTTTAAAAAAACATTCGATTTGAAGGCCAAAAGACTTCTCGTATTTCGCATCTGTAAATTTTCTGGTGATGTGCCCGCCACCAAAGAAAGGTTGCTTACCTACTGGATGTGGATCCTCAAAGCTTGGTGTGGACGCAATTCCTTGCTTTTCCATTTGTGCACCAATAGAATTTTCTCCAAACAGCAGCTCTTCATAAGATACGTCCTTTTTACTAACATTCACTAAATTGGCTAGGGAAGAGGATTCAAATAGCTTCGAGTTTTTACCGTTCTTAAGGTCTCTAAGTTGCTTAGCGGATAAAGCGTAACCCAGCTCTAACCTTTGGATCTTATGCCCATGCCCGTGCAGATCTACAAAAAACACATACCCGAACTTATCGATGGCATCTTTAATGGCAGCATCTAGTGCGTTGTGGTAATTGTGCCAAGCAATCTCGCCCAACTCATCGCCACAAGTAGCTAGGTTGATCTCTCTATTTTGATCCACCTTCCTTCTGGAGAGTTTGGCAATAACCATATAAGGCTTCGTGCCATTGATCTCCTCAAAAGCTTTCTCCATAGCTAAGCCCGTAGGGATGGTCCTTCTATCAATTCCCTTGACCACTCTGCCCACATCTTTACAATCTCTATCTGCAATCTGCTCGTCGTGAAAGTTTCCACCATGAGGTACGCTGATTACCACAGGCATGTTTCCTGCTCGAACCTCAACCCACTCAAAAGGGTCCAAGGTATGCCCCTGCTCATCCCAGTTGATGGCATCTACATCAAGTTGCTGCGCACTTACCGTTGGGGCGCTAAAGAGTAAGATTACCCCTAAAGCAGCCCACAATAATGATTTCTTTATATTAAACTTCATAGT
>DXEZ01000305.1 GCA_019114715.1 Candidatus Sphingobacterium stercoripullorum
AGACCTTCTTCAAGTGCTCTCAAGGTATTCACATCAATATCGTTGGTAGGCTCGTCTAATAACAATAAGTTGGCACCTTCTTTCAAAGTGATAGCTAGGTGAACCCTATTTCGCTCTCCACCGGAAAGCACACCCACCTTCTTTTGCTGATCAGCTCCTGAGAAGTTAAACTTAGAGACGTAGGCACGTGAGTTCATCATCTTGGTTCCAAGCATGATATTCTCATTACCCCCAGTAATATTCTCCCATACTGTTTTTTCAGGATCTAAGTCGTGGTGCATCTGGTCCACATATCCTAGCTTCACGGTTTCTCCGACCTTTATTGTTCCTGAATCGGGTTGCTCTTGTCCGGTTATCAACCTGAATAAAGAGGTCTTTCCCGCGCCGTTTGGACCTATCACGCCAACAATACCGGCAGGAGGAAGAGAAAAACTTAAATCTTCAAACAATAATTTATCACCGTATGCCTTAGAGATATTTTCTGCTTCAATAACAACATTTCCTAAGCGAGGACCAGGAGGAATAAAAAGCTCCAACTTTTCTTCTCTTTCTTTGGTTTCTTCTGATGCTAATTTATCGTAATTATTAAGCCTAGCTTTTGATTTGGCATGACGTGCTTTAGGAGCCATCCTAATCCATTCCAACTCTCTTTCTAAGGTTTTTTGTCTTTTCGTTTCCTGCTTTTCTTCTTGCTCTAATCGTTTTGCTTTTTGATCCAACCAAGAAGAATAATTTCCTTTCCATGGGATTCCTTCTCCCCTATCGAGCTCTAAAATCCACCCTGCAACATTATCCAAAAAGTACCTATCGTGAGTTACTGCTATTACAGTACCTTTGTATTGTTGCAAATGTTGCTCTAACCAATGAACCGACTCTGCATCCAAGTGGTTGGTAGGCTCATCCAATAGTAAAACATCAGGCTCTTGTAAAAGAAGGCGACATAAAGCCACCCTTCTTCGCTCACCTCCTGACAAAGTGGCAATCTTGAATTCCGGGTCTGGACAGCGAAGTGCGTCCATTGCTCGCTCTAATTTTGTATCCAACTCCCAAGCGTTAGTCGCGTCAATTTCATCTTGCAACTCGCCTTGCCTTTTAAGAAGCTTGTCCATTTCGTCTGCATTTTCATAGACCTCTGGCAATGCAAACTTCTCATTTATCTCTTCGTATTCTTTTAATAAAGCGACAGTCTTGGCCACGCCTTCTTCAACAATTTCAAGAACAGTCTTATTCTCATCAAGCTCTGGCTCCTGCTCCAGATACCCAACAGAGTAGCCTGGAGAGAACACCACCTCCCCTTGAAAAGACTTATCTATTCCTGCAATAATCCTTAATAATGAGGACTTACCTGAACCGTTTAATCCAAGCACCCCTATTTTTGCTCCATAAAAAAAGGAGAGGTAAATGTTTTTTAAAACTTGTTTTTGTGGAGGGTAGACTTTACTAACCCCAGCCATTGAAAAAATGATTTTTTCTTCAGACATATATTTGATTATAAATTATTTGACTATTTCAGTGTATTCTAGCAAAGATAAGTAATAATACTAAAGAACTGACATTTTGATAGCTTTAGCAAAACGGCTCAATTGTTGATAATTATAATAGAAAGATATAAGCAGGATAAATAATAATTTCTTAGTTTTATATAATCCTGTAACTTTGTAAGAGAAAGGTATAAAATGGAAGCAAAATTTTCACCAAGAGCAAGTGATGTAATATCGTATAGTCGTGAAGAGGCACTACGTCTTCGCCATGATTATATTGGAACAGAACATTTACTTCTCGGGTTGATTAGAGAAGGGGATGGAGTTGCTATAAAAATTCTTAAGAATATTGGGATTGATACACCGGAGTTAAAAACTTCGATTGAAGAAGCGGTAAAAGGTTCTTCAAGTTCAAGAGTTCCTATTGGCAACGTCCCGCTCACTAAGCAAGCTGAGAAAGTATTGAAGTTTTCTTGCCTAGAAGCAAAAATATTTAAAACAGACATAATAAGAACCGAACATCTTCTTTTAGCAATATTAAGAGACGAAGACAACATAGCCTCACAAATTTTAGAGCAGTACAATGTTACTTACGACATCTTTAAACTAGAAGTTGAGCAAAACAAACCCCCGATTACTGAGACTTATAAAGCCTCAGCAACCGACGATGGGGAGTTTGCCGGTCAAGAACATTATTCTGCACCGAAAAGAACATCAGATGTAAAATCTAAAACTCCAGTTTTAGATAATTTTGGCCGAGATCTAACGAAAGCTGCTGAAGAAGGGCGTTTAGACCCTATTGTTGGTAGAGAAAAAGAAATAGAGAGAGTTTCTCAAATCTTATCTCGTAGGAAAAAGAACAACCCGATTCTTATTGGAGAACCTGGAGTTGGTAAATCAGCTATTGCCGAAGGCTTAGCACTACGCATCATCCAAAGGAAAGTGTCTAGAGTACTATTTGAAAAACGGGTGGTAACTCTAGACTTAGCTTCACTTGTTGCGGGCACAAAATACCGCGGACAATTTGAAGAACGGATGAAAGCCGTTATGAATGAGTTGGAAAAGTCCCCCAATGTAATCTTATTTATCGATGAGATTCATACCATTGTGGGAGCTGGTGGCGCATCGGGATCCCTTGACGCATCAAACATCTTCAAACCGGCACTAGCCAGAGGAGATATTCAATGTATCGGTGCAACAACATTAGACGAATACAGACAATATATCGAGAAGGACGGTGCTTTAGATCGAAGATTCCAGAAGGTTATGGTAGAGCCAACTTCTCACGAGGAAACCATTGAAATCCTCAATAGGATTAAAGAGAAGTACGAGGAGCACCATAACGTCACCTATACACCTGAGGCTATTGATGCGTGCGTGGCTTTAACCACTAGATATATCACTGATAGATTCTTACCGGATAAAGCAATAGACGCTCTGGATGAATCTGGTTCACGAGTTCACTTGACCAATATTCATGTTCCTCAATCTATTATAGATATCGAAGATAAAATTGAAGAGGTTAAAATAGAAAAAAATGAAGTTGTCAAAAGTCAGAAGTATGAATTGGCAGCTGAACTCAGAGATAAGGAAAAAAAGCTCTTAGAGGAGCTGGATAAAGAAAAAGTGATTTGGGAAGAAGAAACCAAAACCAAAAGGTATCTAGTCGATGAGGAAAATGTCGCAGAGGTAGTGGCTATGATGACTGGAATCCCAGTTCAGAAGGTTAATCAAACCGATAGTCAAAAGCTCTTGAATATGGACTCAACGATTAAAAACCGAATTATTGGTCAAGACGGAGCTATTCAAAAGCTTGTAAAAGCTATTCATCGAACAAGAGCAGGATTAAAAGATCCTAAGAAACCAATCGGATCCTTTATTTTCCTTGGGCCTACTGGTGTGGGTAAGACCGAGCTTGCAAAGGAGCTCGCTCGATTCATGTTTGACTCGGAAGATTCTCTGATTCAAATAGACATGAGTGAGTACATGGAGAAGTTTGCTGTTTCCCGTTTAGTCGGGGCGCCTCCAGGGTATGTAGGTTATGAAGAAGGTGGACAACTTACCGAAAAAGTCCGCAGAAAACCTTACGCCGTAGTACTATTGGATGAAATTGAAAAAGCACATCCTGATGTCTTTAACTTGCTTCTTCAGGTTTTAGAGGAAGGGCAACTAACAGATAGCTTAGGAAGAAAAGTAGACTTTAGAAACACGATAATAATCATGACTTCCAACATTGGAGTCAGACAGTTAAAAGAGTTTGGACAAGGTGTAGGATTTACTACATCGGCTAAATCTAGCCAAGCAGATGCGCATGCTCGTGGAGTTATTGAAACTGCTTTAAAAAGAGCCTTTGCTCCCGAATTTTTAAATCGTGTGGACGATGTTATAGTCTTCAACTCGCTTGAAAAAGAGCATATTTCAAAAATTATCGATATAGAACTGAAGTATCTATTCGGTAGAGTAGAGGAGCTTGGACATCAAGTAGAAATAACAGATGCCGCTAAAGAATACATCATTGACAAAGGATACGATTCCAACTTTGGTGCAAGACCTTTAAAAAGGGCAATCCAAAAGTATTTGGAAGATCCAATTGCCGAAGAAATCCTTAAAGGCGATATCAAATCAGGCTCTCACCTTACGATCGACTTCGATAAAGAAAAAGAAGAGATTACGGTATCAGCTGGAGGAAAGAACAATGAGGTAGATGCAGATATTGGGGAAAAGAAATAACCCTAGATTTACCTCGGTAATAATACGGCCCATAATTCTTTTAAGATTATGGGCCGTGTTATTTATAAATGTTTTTTAGGATATTCCCGCAACATTTACAAGCTATTATACCTCAACAGCAATATCCATTTTAAAATCTTCATCTTTTAGATGAACAATCTCCAATGCTTTCTCGTAGTTGGTGGATTTCTTGGAGAAAAAGTCATGCTGTGTAGTTTCAGTGTTCAATCCGTTTAATACGATGGGGTTAACTTGTTTCACTTCAAATACCGGATCAAAACCCATATTCATCAATGCTTTGTTCGCATTGTAACGAACGTATTCTTTCACCTCAGAAGTCAAACCTATTTCAGTATACACCTCTTCCGTGTATTTCATCTCATTTTCAAATAAATCGTGTAAAACTTCTAAGTATTTAGCCTTTACTTCTTCTTTATTTGGGAGTTTCTGAAATACATCTTGCGCAATCAATCCTACGAAAATACCGTGGATAGACTCATCGGCAACGATCTTCTTGATAATATCAGCTGAAGCAACCATTTGACCTTGACCACATAACCATAGCGGCAAGAAAAACCCAGAATAAAATAAAAAGGACTCCAACAATACTGATGCTCCTAAAGCCATAAATAAATCCTCATCCGTAGGATTGGGTTTATCAACACCTCTATAAAAGCTATCGATCACGTTTGCTTTCTTCTGTAAGAACTTGTTATTCTTAACCCATGAAAACACATCGTTAATTTCATTGGATGAAGAAACAGTGGTGAAAATAGTAGAGTACGACTTCGCATGGATAGCCTCCATCATACACATATAAGATAATACCGCCTTATTTTGTAGAGATTCTACGTGATCAATAATTTTCGGCATTCCTGTATGACTTTGAAGCGTATCTAATAAAGTCAATCCACCTAATGCTTTCTTATAAGCTTCTTTCATCTCATAGGACAACCCTTTCCAGCTATCCATATCTTTAGAAGGAATATACTCTGTATCAATCCAGAATTGTTTAATATTTTGTTCCCAAAACATTAATACATAATCGTTATCAGGCTTGTTCCAGTTAACAGCTCTAAATACCTTATCCATGTCTTCCATTCAAAACGTCTTTTAATGCAGTTAATACAAGCCACCGCTAAGTCGCATGGTGGCTTGTATTTCAATAAATTTTATAACTCCTACTTAGCCTTACGCTGAGCAAGACACACACTCTTCAATTGAAGATTTCCTAGTTCTTGTGTAATACAAGGACTTCAACCCTACCTTATGCGCATAAATATAATATTTAGCCAAATCCCTAGTAGAATCCTTTGAGTTGGTGTGCAATATGGTAGAAACCCCCTGATCTATGTGCCTTTGAATAACCGAAACCAACTTCAATACTTTCATCTGATCCATATCGTAGGCAGATTTGAAGTAGAAGAAGTTATCATTAGTCAAATACGGCATAGGGTAGTAAGTTGTAGAATCACCATATTCTCTAACCTCAATAGTATCAACGATAGGCATCACCGAAGCCGTAGAGTTCATGATATAAGATGTAGACTGGTTCGGTGCAATAGCCATTCTATAGGCATGATAAATTCCATGCTCTTGAACTTGTTGCTTTAAGTTATTCCAATCTTCCTGAGTAGGGATAGCTATACCTTCGAACAACTCCTTAACTTTGTCTGTAGTCGGTGAAAAATCTTTCTCTAAATATTGATTGAAGTAAGTTCCATCAGCATAGGCGGATTTTTCAAACCCTACGAAAGTTTTCTTTCTTTCTCTGGCGATTTCCATAGAAGCCTCTAAAGAATAGTAGTTCACCATCATAAAGAATGTGTTCGCAAAATCCAATGCCTCAACCGATTCGTACATGATGAAGCTCTTAGCTAAGTAACCGTGAAGGTTCATCGCTCCTAGCCCTACAGAGTGCAACTCTCTATTAGCTTTTGCAATAGAAGGAACCATGCTAATATTACTCACATCAGTAACAACAGTTAAAGCACGCATAGCTGTCTTAACGGCTTCCTTAACCCGCTTATTATCCATGACGGTAGCAATGTTCAAGGAGCCCAAGTTACAAGAGATTCCGTAACGGATTGTATCTTCTTCCCCATAGCTTTCGATATCTGAAACTTCAGAAACCTGCATAATTTCAGTACATAGGTTAGAAAATTTCACCTGTCCAACTCCATTTAATGGGTGAACTTTATTGGTGTTATCTTTATAGAATATATAAGGGTACCCCGACTCTTTTTGAGTTTGAGCAATACGCACTAGTAAATGACGAGCATTCACTTTTCTCTTTTTAATATTCGGGTTATTGACTAACTCCTCGTACATTTCATCCATATCCATATCGTCCATGTACTTACCGTATTCGGTCATTACTGTGTGTGGATAGAATAAATAACAAACCTCATCTTTCTCAGCCAATTCCATGAATTTATCAGGAATAACTACACCAATGGATAAAGATTTAATACGTAATTTCTCATCAACGTTGATTTTCTTACAGTCTAAAAACTCATCCATATCGGCATGGAAAATATTCAAATAAACTGCACCAGCACCTGGACGCTGCCCTAACTGGTTGGCATAAGAAAAGGTATCTTCTAAAATCTTCATGATTGGAAGTACACCACCTGCTCTACCGTCTACACCTTTTATGGCTTCACCACGAGCACGAATTTTAGAAATATTAAACGCTACTCCGCCTCCAATAGAAGAAAGTTTCATGGCAGAATCAACAGCATAGCCAATTCCGTTTAAAGAGTCGCCTATTTCATCTAGAAAACAAGACACCAACTCTCCAGAACGTTTCTTCCCAGCATTTAAAAATGTTGGTGTTGCCGGCTGGTACTCTTGGTTAATAAAAGCCTCTGTATATTCTATAGCTCTATCAATTCCTTCGTCTCTGGCTAAAAACAAAGCAACAGCCACCACTCTATCCTCGTATCTTTCTAAAAACTTCTGTCCCGAATCATCTCTAAGTGCATAGCTCTGAAAGAACTTAAATGCACTCATAAAAGATTGGAAGCGAAACTTTTTACCCATAACGTGGTCGTAGACTTTCTCAATCTCTTCAAAAGTAAACCACTGGTAAAAATCTATATAGTAGTCGTTTTCAATTAAGTAATCTATCTTTTCCTTTAGGGTGTAAAAGAAAACAGTGTTTTTATTTACATACTCTAAGAAATACGCGCGAACAGCTTCCTTATCTTTTTCTAAGCTGAACTCATCGTCCTTCTTAATCATTATTTCATTATTAAGCAATATCCAGCTCTTGGCTACGTCTTTCGCTATCATAGTAGTTATTTTTAATAATTTCAATAAATTGATTAATATCCTCTAGTGTACCAGAAAGTTCAAACTTCATAGCGATGGGGATATCGTACGCCATGGAAAGCTTGTCTGCCGCTACACCGTAATTCCTACCCCAGTTACGGTTACCGCTAGAAGTAATGGAATAGATTTTCGATGAATTTCTATTCATAAATTCTTCTGTCGGCTTGGGAATCTGACCAAAGTTAGTAGTGAAAGTAATCAAATGCCCAGGCTCTTCAACTAGCAACTCAGGCGACACTTTCGTCGCCGTCCAACCTGTGATTTGGGTTACTTTATTAATAAACCTTTCTACATTCCCCGTTCTCGAATCATAATACAATTGTATCATTTTGTTTTGTTTTGAAGGGTGAATACTACAACTTGGCAAGCTCGTCTAATTCTTCAGGTTTAAAACCAATAATCCGTTTTTTAACCTCGGTTTCCTCTAAGACTAAAACTGTTGGTACGGTACGCACCTTGTATTTCACAGCTAATTCAGGATCATCGTACGGGTTCACTCTTTCATACGCTATTCCTTTTCCGTCTAAAAAAGTTGACACCTGATCACAAGGTGTACAATCGTTCTTTTCAAATTTGATGATTCTTGCCATTTACTTTATATATTTTTGAATTTAACCATTCATTCGGACTAAATTTCAGCCTCGAAAAAACAGCATTTTTATTATCTTTAAGAACAAAGTTTAAGCGTAAGGTGTCACGCTTTGGAAGTACAAATATGTAACAAATATACGCGCATAAAAAACGATACTTTTCCACACGTGACAAAAACCCGAAGCTAAAACATTGCCCTAAGCCCACAAATACCCTCAATCACCTAATTAGCAACCCATTAAATCGATGTGGATAACTTCATTTTTTGCCAGCAACAGAATATTGCCGTCGATTTTTCATCTAATTGTCATAGTAAGCCTTATCTTTGAAAAAAGCAAATTTCAATGAACTCAGTACAAGCGAAAAAACATTTAGGACAGCATTTTTTAAACGATAAAAATATCGCGAAAAAAATCGTCGATTCTCTAACTCCAAATTTAGGTTTTTCGAAAGTCCTGGAGGTGGGCCCAGGCATGGGAGTTCTATCGGACTTTCTAATAGAAAATCAAGATATTGAGCTTCATTTAATAGATATAGACACGGAGTCCATTGCGTATTTGGAGAACAAATACCCCAGTTTAGGAAAGCGCTTAATACATGGAGACTTCCTGAAATTAAATTTTCAGGAATTATTCAATGAAAAATTTGCAATTATAGGAAACTTCCCCTACAATATTTCCTCGCAGATTTTATTTAAAATACTTGACAACAAAGACCAGGTGCCTCAAACGGTAGGCATGTTTCAAAAAGAAGTGGCAGAAAGGTGTACAGCACAACCTGGAAGTAAATCCTACGGTATTTTATCCGTATTACTGCAAGCATATTTTGACATTAAATACCTTTTTACGGTAAAAGCAGGAGCATTCAACCCTCCGCCTAAAGTTTTATCGGGGGTCATTGAATTAAGAAGAAACAATGTAAGGAAGCTCGATTGCAACGAAGCATTATTTAAAAAAGTGGTCAAGGCGGCTTTTAATCAACGAAGGAAAACTCTCCGAAATGCCTTATCTGTAATTCTATCTAAAGAAAAGCTAAATGCCAACCCCATTGATTTCTTAAGTTTAAGAGCAGAGAGGCTTAGTGTTGAAGATTTTATTAAATTGACCAATCAAATTGAAAAAGCATTATAATAGTCAAAAATGAATCAGGACCCCATATTAATCGTCGATGAAGTACATCCTATTTTTTTTGAAACCCTAGAAAAACACGGGATGAAATTTGATTACAAGCCCCACTTGAATCGTGAGGAAGCTTTAAGCATCATTCCAACTTATGAAGGACTAGTCATTCGATCGAAGTTTTACGTCGATGCGGATTTTTTAAAACAAGCGAAGAAGTTAAAGTTTATTGCTCGAGGCGGTGCGGGACTGGATGGAATTGATGAACAATACTGCGATGAACACCGCATCTTGGTTTTCAATGCACCCGAGGGAAACCGCGATGCAGTAGGTGAACATATGTTGGGCATGCTTTTGAGCCTGCTCCATAATTTAAAGCGTGCAGACGACCAAGTTCGCGATGGACAATGGCTAAGGGAAGCGAATAGAGGATATGAACTCAAGGGGAAAACCGTTGGACTCATTGGTTATGGCAACAATGGAAGAGCAACCGCGAAAAAGCTGCATGGCTTTGACGTAAACACCCTCGCATACGACAAGTACAAGGTCAACTACGGTGATCAATATGCTAAAAAAGCAACTATGGAGGAGATTTTTGAACAAGCCGAAGTTGTTAGCTTTCACATTCCGCTGACCGAAGAAACCAAGGGAATGATCAACTCTTCTTATTTATCGAAATTTCAAAACCCTATTTACCTTCTCATGGGTGCTAGAGGAGGAGTTATGCACATGGATGCCCTGCTAGAGGGCTTGGGTAACAACAAGATTCTGGGAGCTGCATTTGATGTATTGCCTGTGGAAAAATTCCCGGAGCTAAATGAGCAAGAATGGTTCAAGGAGCTGAAAGCCAAAGACAATGTTCTCTTCAGTCCCCACGTTGCAGGCTGGACGCATGAGAGTCATTATAAAATTTCAGAAGTACTAGCAAAAAAAATCATTAAGCTGTATGCCCTAATAACTCCATAAAACACCCTCGAGACAAGTCGTACTACAGATTAGTAAAGGTGTCACAAAACTGAAGAATAAAGGAGTAGCAAATAGTTACATTCTACAATTTAGAAGAGTGAGATTTAATACTTTAGCTGCTACCATCTACAGGCTATAGATAATTATTTCCCTCTTTTGTGATCTTTTTTTTATATTTTTGGCAATATTTTAACATCAAAAAAGGCTCATAATGCGTGAAAAGCTTAAGGTAGGGATTACCATCGGTGATATTAATGGTATTGGAATGGAAGTAATCATCAAGGCTCTTGAAGATAAAAGAGTGCTCGATTTTTTCACCCCCATAGTATATGGAAACTCTAAAGTGGCTTCCTATCATAGAAAAGCTATAGGCGTTCAAGATTTTAGTTTTCAAATAATTAACAATCCTAATACTGCAAACACGAAGCGTCCGAATTTGATAAACTGCTGGGATGAAGAGGCAAAAATCACGCTAGGGGAATCGAATTCAGAAGGCGGTAAATACGCATTGATTTCCCTGGAAAAAGCCATGGAAGACTTACAAAATGGGGGTATAGACGTCCTGGTGACTGCCCCAATTGATAAGCACAACATCCAACAACAAGGATTTAATTTCCCAGGGCATACTGAATACTTGATGGAAAAAGCTAAGTCCAAAGAAGTATTAATGCTTATGGTTTGCGAAGATTTAAAACTAGGCGTTGTTACCGGGCATATACCTTTATCAGAGGTTTCTAAAAAGCTGCATAAAAAAGAAATTGTCAATAAGATCAAAACGCTCAATAAAACGCTAAAAGAAGATTTTTGGGTGAGAAGGCCAAGGATTGCTGTATTGGGTTTAAATCCACATGCAGGTGACAACGGACTACTTGGAGATGAAGAACAACGGATTATAAGCCCTGCAATTAAGACTGCACAAGAAGAAGAAGACATTTTAGCATTTGGCCCTTTTCCAGCCGACGGATTTTTCGCTTCAGGTGAATACAAAAAGTTTGACGCTGTTCTTGCCATGTACCACGATCAAGGACTCATTCCTTTTAAATACATAGCAGCTAGAAGAGGGGTCAATTACACAGCTGGTCTCCCCTTTATACGTACTTCTCCAGACCATGGAACAGGATTGGATATTGCAGGTAAAAATAAAGCTTCTCACGACTCTTTGTTAGAAGCAATATTTACAGCTATCCATATACACAATAAAAGAAGTGAGACTAAAGAGCTCTTAGCGAACCCTCTCCCTTTGTCTAATATTGAGCCAGACAATTAATTAATCGTCTAAAAATCGTTTATTTTTTAATTAGTTTTGCGTTTTGAAGCAAGAGTATAAAACGAACCTTGAAAATGGTCGAATATCTTCAACATTCTATTTTTAAAGTTATTTCGGACACCGCTGAAGAACTTTCTATTACATGCTTTGTAATCGGAGGCTATGTCCGTGACCAAATAATGAACCGCCCTTTTAAAAACGATATAGACATCCTTGTTCTAGGTAGCGGAATCGGCTTCGCCGAAAAACTCGGCGAAAAGCTAAAAACTAAGGTATACGTATACAAACGTTTTGGCACTGCTATGCTGCAGTATGATAACATTCAAATTGAAGTGGTAGGCGCCAGAAAAGAATCTTACAGGTCAGATTCCAGAAAACCAATTGTAGAGGATGGTACTTTAAAGGACGATCAATCCCGAAGAGATTTCACAATTAATACCCTAGCCATTTCCTTAAACAAAAAGACGCTAGGGGAATTACTTGATCCATTTGATGGCCTAAAGGACATCGAACTTAGAACAATAAAAACTCCCCTTGAGCCGGCAAAAACTTTCTCGGACGACCCTTTGCGAATGATGCGAGCAGTACGATTTGCCACGCAATTGAATTTTAAAATTCACATCGACGCTATAGAAGCTATATCCAACAATAGAGAAAGGATTAAAATCGTCTCCAAGGAGCGGATTATCGATGAGCTGAATAAAATAATTCTATC
>DXEZ01000035.1 GCA_019114715.1 Candidatus Sphingobacterium stercoripullorum
TGCTTTTAAATAGACCTAAAAGCCCCGATTTTTCATGAGCCGCTTGCTTGTGGTAACTCAGCTTTTGGCTTCTTTCCTCTAATAAAGAATTGACTTTTTCTCTTTGCTTTTGGTATAGGTCTCCGGGGTTGTAGTTGGCAAATCCAGTATGAACGAAAAAAAATAATACTAGTAATGTAATGAGATTACGCGTTATGGCTGAGATCATAGGTGTTCTAATTGTCTAAAAAATCAATTCGAATTACTTCCCCGTGTTTTAAGCCTAAAAGTTTACTAGCACTCCCTTTGTTTATTGCTATTTCTAAGTAATCGCTAATGCCGAACAAACATAGCTTTTCTCCTTCTATAACTTCACTATAGTGCCAGCTCAATTTACTAATGGACTCCTTTCTTTTGAACCAAAGGGTGAACTTTCGGCCTTTTTGCACTTTATTGAAGAGCTCTTTACTAATGTTGCTGATTACGTTCCCAAAAGAATCTATATAAACGACCCTGCCGTGGATAGAGTCTTCGCTGACGGACGGCTGTATCGTTCTTCGGTCTACTGTTTCTTCTATTTTTTCACCTATTTCTAAAAGCTTGCCTCCTTTTGCAATGTGGCAGGCAGCTTTGGTTAAGATATCTACTAGTGGAAAGTGAAGGAACTTCAAGTCTTGCATGAGGTTCAATTCCACAATCTCAGTAGCCTCTTTATCAGCTAGAATAATGCTGAAAATTCCATTGTCGGCTCCTACGAAATAATGACCGTTGAATTTCATGGCAACATAGCGGTTGTCTTCTTTAAAGACTGTATCGATACCAATGAGGTGAACCGTCCCTTTGGGGAAGAAGGTGTAAACATTCTTTAAAACAAAGGCAGCTCTTTGCATATCAAATGAAGGGATCTCGTGCGTGATGTCCACCAGTCTAACTTCTGGGTACAAGCTTATGATACTCCCTTTGAGCGCTGCTTGATAAAAATCGCTATGTCCTAAATCTGTTGTTAATGTAATTACTCCCATTGTACGAAGTAGAATCTAAGGAATATTTAATTACTGTCAAAAACCTCTTTGGTGTTAACAGCTGCTCTTTAAAGGCGGGCATGAAAATTTCCCTAGCGACAAAGATAGTAAAATGTAAGAAAAGTATGCTGGGTTATATATTTATAAAAGCAAATTTCATTTTTAACTATTTAAATACTTTGGTAGATTTGTTTTATATAGTTAGAAATCTATTAACTTGACAATTTACTTAAATACAAAATAACTTGACAGAGCGTATTATTCGATTAGAAGACGTTAGCTTGGCTACTTTATGGGGTTCAGAGAATCGGAACTTTGAATATATCAGAAAAACCTTCCCGATTTTAAAACTCATAGCAAGGGGGGATGAGCTTAAAATATTAGGGGAGCCTTCGCAAATAAAAAAGCTTGAAAGAATTTTAAGCCGCATGGTTCATCATGTCCAAAAGCGGCATACTCTGACACCCTTGGAGTTGGAGTCTATTGTTGAAAGGTCTTTAAGTAAAATTAAAGTTAATAAACCGGAGGATAGCTCCGTTGACAGTTTAGTGGATGAGGGCCTGCCTCCATCCTCAGACGTTATTGTTTACGGTGCTGAGGGACGAGTGATAAAGGCGAGAACGCCCAATCAATACAAAATGGTGGAATCTTTGGCGGTTAATGATGTTTTATTTGCCATAGGGCCAGCAGGAACAGGGAAGACTTACACAGCTGTTGCTTTAGCCGTAAGAGCTTTAAAAAATAAAGAGATTAAAAGAATTATTTTAACCCGACCTGCTGTAGAGGCAGGTGAGAACCTAGGTTTTTTACCTGGAGACTTAAAAGATAAGGTAGACCCTTATTTACGGCCTTTGTACGACGCGCTCGATGACATGATTCCACAGGAGAAGCTTAAGTATTTTCTGGAAAATAGAACCATTGAGATTGCACCTCTTGCTTTTATGCGGGGGAGAACTTTGGATAACTGCTTTGTGATTTTGGATGAGGCACAAAACGCTACCGATATGCAGTTGAAAATGTTTTTAACTCGTATGGGACCTAAAGCAAAATTCATTGTAACAGGTGATATGACACAAGTGGATCTGCCTAAAAAATCGCAATCTGGATTAGTTACTGCGGTGAGGATTTTAGACAGTATAGAAGGGATCGGAATGGTGTATTTAACTGGTGTGGATGTTGTAAGGCATAAAATTGTTAAGAGAATATTAGAAGCTTATGGCGATATAAATAAATAACGAAATGGAAAAACATCCAACACTTTCCTCTACAAGCTTAAAGCTTAGGGACGATCAAACTATGTATAAAGGAAAGGTTAGGGATGTTTATTTCCTGCCACCTGATAGATTGGTAAGTGTTGCATCAGACAGAATTTCTGCTTTTGATGTGATATTACCAGATCCAATACCTCATAAAGGGCAAGTATTAAACCAGCTAGCTGCTTATTTTTTAGATTTGACTCGGGATATAATACCGAATTGGCTCATTGATACTCCTCATCCTAATATCAGTATAGGTTACGCTTGCCGGCCCATACCTTTAGAGGTTGTTGTTCGGGGAAATCTAGCGGGCAGCATGTTTCAAAAGTATTTGAAGGGCAAAAGGACGTTTGATGAGGACACATTGTTGGATGGCATTAAAGAGTACCAGGAATTTACGCCACCACTTGTGTCTTTTACCACTAAGGCCATTCAAGGCCATGATGAATCGATTTCTTCGAGCGAGATTTTGAGTAGAGGGATACTGGACGCCACAACCATTGATTTAGTGAAATCCTATGCGATTAAACTTTTTGAAAAGGGTAAAACCGTGTCGGAAGAAAAAGGACTGTTATTAATCGATGCAAAGTACGAGTTCGGTTGGTACCAAGGAGAGGTATATCTCATGGATGAAATTCACACTCCAGACTGTGCTAGGTATCTGTATTTAGAAGACCTATTAGCGTATCAAAAACATCAAACACCTATTCAGCAGCTGTCCAAAGAGTGGGTTCGTATTTGGCTGAAGGGCAAGGGATTTTTAGGCCTTCCTACTCAGGAAGCACCTAGAATGGATGAAAATGTAAAAGCTGAAATTTCTCAGTTATATATAAACGTATACGAGAAATTAACCGGACGAAAATTTATGCCGCTGACGACAGAACAGTTGGATAGTAAGTATTTAGAGAGTTGTGTTTTAAGGGTGCTAGATAATTGAAAATAATTATGTAAATTCATGAAATGAAGTTTACCATCGATAAACGCGAGAATTATGTAATTATCGAGCCGCATGTACCTGTGCTCAATGGAAATGTCGCTAGGAAGTTGAAAGCTGAATTTTTACTTCGAAACACCGGCGGTCAGAAGAATATTGTTCTTAATTTAAAAAGAGTAAATAGTACCGATGAAGAGGGGATACGGGTTGGAATATTAGCCAACAGGTTGTGTAAAGCACTAGGCGGGGTTTTTATTCTGATGGGAGTGAACGATGAAATTTATGAGTTTATAGAATTCACCCTAATAAAAAGGGACTTTTTTATTGTGAAAAACTTGAAGGATGCACGGCGGATTATTGAAGATAAAGAAAAAAACAGTTCACTAAGTTTCATACAAAACAATTCCAAGAATGAAATTTGAGCTGCTAATATTGGGGAGTAACTCTGCTTTACCAGCCTATGGAAGGCATCCTACCGCGCAATTGATACGGTTTTACAACGACTATTTGTTGATTGATTGCGGGGAAGGTACCCAAATGCAATTGCAGAGTTATGGAGTCAAGGTGAATAGGATTTCCACAATTTTTATAAGTCACCTTCACGGGGATCATTTTTTTGGGCTTATAGGTCTGATTTCAACGATGAATCACTTGGGTCGCAGTTCACCATTAGTGGTCTTTGGACCTGCTGATTTAGAAGAAATCTTACGAGTTCAATTTGAAGCTTCTAAGACGCTACTAGGATTCTCTTTGCAATTTAAGCCTTTAAATCATGACCTACCTGCAGTGATTATGGAGAACGATAGGATAGAGGTTCGGTCTTTTCCTCTGAACCACAGAGTTTCCTGCACAGGGTTTCGATTCAATGAAAAAAATAGACCCTTAAAGCTGATAAAAGAAAAAGTAAAGAAAGATCAGGTTCCTGTCTCATTTATGAAAAAGCTTAAAGCTGGTGAAGACTGTTCCACGGGTGAGGGTAAAACTTATTTTAGTGCAGATTATACGCTTCCTGGGCCATCAAATCGCAGTTACGCTTATTGTTCTGATACGATGGCTGATGAATCATATGAGCCTTATATTCAGAAGGTGGATGTGTTGTACCATGAAGCTACCTTTCTTCATGAACTGCTTTCTAGAGCTGTGCAGACTAAACATTCTACTGCATTGCAAGCAGCTGAAGTAGCGAAAAGAGTTCAAGCGAAACAGTTATTATTAGGGCATTTTTCCTCTAGGTATGAAAACGTACAACCCCTATTAACCGAAGCAAAAAAAGTGTTTCCTCAAGCGCTATGTGCAGAGGAGGGTAAGTGGTTTGAAATCGGCACTTAGTCGCTATCTCGCTGTAGGTCTTTGGGAGGAATATTTCTGTTTTTCCTTTCTTATCAGAAAAGTTGCATACTGGTTTAGGATTTGTTGAAGAGAAAAGGTAGAATTGTAGGGTAAGGATCGGTATCAGTTTTAAGTGAGCCGATTTACCAAGTATCATACTTAATTTTAATCTTATTCTCTATTTTATGCGTTTTTATAATTTGTTTTTCGTTGGGCTACTTATGTTTGCTTATACCTATGCAAGTGCGCAGCAAAAGGTTACCTTTGCAACCCACCCAACAATCTCTCCAAATGCGGATTATGTGGTTTTTAGTTTTGAGGGAGATTTATGGAAAGTTGATGCAACCGGTGGGCAAGCGTTGCGGTTGACGGCTATGTCTGGAGAGGAAATCAACCCTAGGATCTCACCCGATGGGAAGTGGCTAGCCTTTTCATCCAATCAAAATGGAAATTTGGATGTGTATGTCATGCCAATTAATGGTGGAGAAATTAAGCAGCTTACATTTCACGACGGCCAGGATTATGTAGATAGCTGGAGTTGGGATAGTAAAGAGATTTACTTCACTTCCTCCCGCTATAATAGATTCACCTCTTTTAAGGTGTCGCTAAAGGGAGAAACTCCGGAGCGGATTTTTTCACATTACTTCAATACCATCCATCAGGTAACGGAAACCCCAAGTGGAGATTTATTGTTTAACAACTCTTGGGAGAGTTTTTCTTCTGCCAATAGAAAACGATATAAAGGAGCCTTCAACCCAGATATTTTAAGCTTCAACCCGAAAACTAAAGAGTATAAACAGCTGACTACATACGAGGGTAAAGATTTTTGGCAGACCGTAGATCGCCAAGGTAACTTATACTTTGTGTCGGATAGAAATAATGGAGAGTATAACCTCTATCAGCATGTCGATGGGAACTTCAAAGCACTAACCAAATTTAACACCTCCATTAAAAGACCTCACGTTGCTGCCAATGGTGAGGCCATAGTTTTTGAAAAAGATTATAGAATTTTCGTATATAATGTCAAGTCTGGTAAGGTAACGGAACCTGCCATACACTTGGCTAGAAATTCTGTTTTAGACAAGATGAAGTCTTTTAGTGTAGCTGGTAGTATCAGCTATATGGATGTGTCTCCAGATGGGAAAAAGGTTGCTTTAGTTTCTAGAGGAGAGTTGTTTGTTGGAGACATCGAAGGGAAGTTTATTCGTCAAATGCCCAGCACTGGAGAGAGGGTAATGGAAGTGAAGTGGCTAAAGGATAATAAGACTTTGCTCTTTAATCAAACCCGACAAGGATTTTTAAACCTATACACAAGAGCTGCCGATGGCACGGGTGAGGTGAAGCCTTTAACTAATGATGAGCGTTCTAATAGAGACTTGTCCATATCACCTGAGCATGATAAAGCTGTTTATCTAAGCGGAAGAGACCAAGTGCGTATCCTGGACTTGAAGACCTTGAAAAGTAATACGGTTGTTAACGATGAGATTTGGGGTTTTCAAAACTCTAAGCCTTCTTTCTCACCCGATGGAAAATACATCCTATATACAGCGTATCGAAATTTTGAAGAAGATATATTTGTTTATGACCTTAAAGAGGGCCGCAGCGTTAACTTAACGCAAACAGGCGTGTCTGAGAAAAGTCCTGTATGGTCTCCAGATGGAAAAAACCTGTACTTTGCAAGCAATAGAACAGAGCCTTCGTATCCGCGAGGCATGAGAAATGCAAGTGTGTACCGTATGGCGCTAGATGAATTTGATAGCCCCTACAGACAGGAGAAGTTCGATGAGCTTTTCGCAGAGCCTGATACAACGAAAGATAAAAATAAGAAAGACGCTAAACCTAAAAAAGTAGAGGTAAGCATCAATTACAGTGGACTTCGTGATAGAATCACCAGGGAGAGCCCAAGCTTTGGTTCACAGGTAAACCCTATAGCTTTTCAGCATAATGACAGTGAGATTTTGTTTTATGGGTCGAACCAAGGAGAAGGGAAAATGGCCTTATACCGCAGGGTTAGAAAACCGTTTACACCGGATAAAAATGAAAAGGTCGTTGACGGTTATTTAGGGAATATAGTTCAGGTTAAAGGTAAATTCTATGGGCTTCAACAGGGAGCGCTTTTTTCCTATAACCCCAATAACAATCAGGTAAGTAGAATAACAACCGATTATAGTTTTAATCGCAATCTTCAGCAGGAGTTTGAGCAAATGTTCTACGAGACCTGGGCGGGAATTCAAGAGAATTTTTACGATGAAAGCTTTCATGGAGTGGATTGGAATAAAGTGAAAGCGCAATATGCGGCGTATTTACCACATATAAATAGCAGGTCGGATTTAAGGGTTTTATTGAATGACATGCTTGGAGAGTTGAACTCTTCTCATTTAGGCTTTAACTCTCAGGGCGCTGAGGAACGGAAAGCCTTCGTTGCTAGAACACAGGAGATCGGTGTTGAATTTCAGCAAAGCAATCCCTTTGAGATTAAAAGTATAATTCCAAAAGGGCCCGCTACCAAAAAGGGAGTTGATCTAAAACCAGGTGACGTCATTGTTGCTGTGAATGGTAACAAGGTAGAGGCAGGTGTCAATAGAAATCAATATTTCACTTCTCCTACTTTAGGTAGCGAGCTAGTGTTGACGGTCAGACGTGGCGCAGAAGAGGTAAAGACGCGAATTAGGCCTATTTCTAGCGCAGTTTTCAAAGAGTTACTGTACGATCAGTGGATAGCGGATAACCGTGCTAAAGTAGACGAACTAAGTAATAATAAAATCGCTTATGTTTATATGAAGAATATGAGCGAGAGTGAATTGGAGAACTTTTACTTGGATATGGCGGCATATGAAAATCAAAAGCAAGGTGTAATACTTGATTTACGGTATAATACGGGAGGGAACGTACACGATGACGTGTTGAAGTTCTTGTCTCAAAAGCCTTACCTGCAATGGAAGTATAGAGAGGGTAAGAAGTCGCCTCAAGGTCATTTTGCTCCTTCTGGTAAGCCAATTGTTTTACTAATTAATCAGCAGTCTTTGAGTGATGCGGAAATGACTTCTGCAGGTTTTAAAGAATTGGGTTTAGGGAAAATCATCGGAACTGAAACCTATAGGTGGATTATCTTTACTTCGGCCAAAGGGTTGGTTGATGGTTCTTCATACAGGGTTCCTGCATGGGGCTGTTACACTTTAGATGGGGACAATTTGGAGCTCACGGGTGTTTCTCCTGACATTGCTGTAGATAATACATTTGAAGACTTATTGGAAGATAAAGATCCGCAACTAGAAAGAGCGGTTCAGGAAATATTATCGGATTTATAAGATGATTAGGGCTCCCATTATTTTTGAAAAATGGGAGCCCTAATTTTAGTAGTTTTTCCTGTTTAATGGGCGGTAAAGAGAAGACTGAATTAAGCTTTAGCTCAATGTGACGTCCAGCGTCATCATAATTAAAAAACCTAGAATAAAGCCCATAGTTGAAGAATCTGTATTGTTGTTTTGTTGAGCCTCGGGGATTACCTCTTCTACCACAACAAATATCATTGCGCCCGCTGCGAACGAAAGAGCGTAGGGAAGCATCGGAGTGAAGAATCCCACTGCGAAAGCGCCCAGTACACCGGCAATGGGTTCGACAATGGCGGATGCTTGTCCGTACATGAAGCTTTTATTACGACTAATTCCCATTCGCCTTAAGGGCATGGAAACTGCTAAACCTTCAGGGAAGTTTTGAAGACCTATTCCCATGGCTAGAGCAATGGCTCCTCCTACTGTCGCCTCTGGGATACCCGCTGCTGCTCCTCCAAACATAACGCCTACAGCCAAGCCTTCTGGAATATTGTGTAAGGTAATAGCTAGCACTAATAATGTTGTTTTTTGCCAAGGGGTCTTTATGCCTTCTGTTTGCTGGAAATTCACATGTAGGTGTGGTAAAACTTTGTCTAATGAATACAAACAAGCGGTACCAAATAGAAACCCTAGGATGGAAGGCAGTACTTTATAGAAGCCCTCTCCAACGGTCATGTCAATAGCAGGAATCAATAAACTCCATATACTCGCCGCAACCATGACGCCTCCGGTGAATCCGAGCATACCATCCATTAGCTTTTTATTCGTATTTTTAACGAAATAAACAAGGGCTGCTCCCAGCGCAGTGAGAAACCACGTAAATAAAGTCGCATAGAGTGCCGCTAATACAGGATTTATGCTTTCAAAATATAGAATCAATTTATCTGCCATTGATGTGATTTGTTTGATAGGCAAATCTAATAAGTTTTATGAGTCTAACAAAATGAATTCATAAATAAAACTTGCTAGCTTTTGTTTGACATTTACATGTTCAGGGTGTTGATCGTTTTACGAGAAATGTAGTTTTACGAATTAATTTGTTTACTGTCAATAGAACAAGTGTTTACTCGACCAGACTAAACGAATTTCTAAAAATCAAGTGATTTGTCCATATCTATCTGATTATTAGTCGAGTATCCGAAGTCTCAATACTCAAAATAGATGTGTAATGCTGAGTGATAGTGCTTTTTATGGAGCCAGATAAGCGCGTTTTTCCTTGCTTTTTAAATGGTTTTAATGTGCTTAGTCTGATCTTGCTTACTAAAGGAGATCTCACAGCAGTATCCTTCTATAATCCCAGAAGAAAAAGCCAAGGATGTAGGAAATATACTACCTGAAGTTCCTGATCCCCTTCAAATCACTAAGCTAAATTTTTAAAAGCATGTAAGGGAGCTGAAAAATCGCGATTACCGTTTTCTATTTTTGGACCTTTATGTCAAGTGTTTTGGCTAGGGGTAGTCGCTTAACGGTTAATCACGAAATTAGAATTCGAACCTATAAAAAAGAAATAACAAATGACGCTTTTCAAACGGCTTAATAATAGAGCCACCACCGAGAAAAGGCTTGGTGTAATTTTTCAGCGTTTAAGTTTCATAATACATATTTAGCAAAGCGCATAGACAAAATGCTTGTGCGCTTTATTTATCGCTATTGTGGCAATTGATATTAATTCGACTTTATCGCTTATTAGTCCTTTACTCGACATAAAAGCAAAAAACATTTTAAATGTGTTGTTCAAGTTTATTCCTAAATGTTTGAGGGGGCACGTCAAAATACTGATAAAACTTTGTATCAATGATTGGCCCTGAATTACCCGTACTGGTAACTATCGCATGCTATCTTGACACCATATTGCTATTTACTCCTCGTTCATTTTACGAGCTTAAAGAAAGATTACCCGAAATGTAGCTTTTTTCTTTTTGGGCCATAAAATTAGTAGCGTATCTTTTTAATTTCTTTCACCTCCTTTTATTTCTTGAAATAGTTCTTCTGCTTTTAAGTACCCATGTTTTTATATTCTCTATTATAGTTGAGGTTTGTGAAGAAGTATTCCCACGCTCCACATGGCTATCTATCCATTCATAGATATGCGGGTTGTTCATAAGTGTTGAAAACTCAATAAGTAAATATTCCTTTAATTCAGGATCACATGTTTCTAATTCCTCCCAAATTTTCTCTCGGTTTTCCAGAACAAAAACAATGTCCTCAAAATCATGGCTCAATCGACCGTCTCCACCTCCTCGCCCTTTAAAAGCCTCTAACTTAGTCGCAATAAAATAAGGGGCAGTCAAAATCCTGATTTTCTGACCATCATTAAGTGTATAAATTATGGCATGCTCGTAACCCTTCGGATACCATTTGTTTTTAAACCCTATGGATGGGTCGTCTGTAGGCATAATGTCAACAACAATCCCTCTAATCTTAAACCGACAAATAACCCCCGACTCAATGTCGTTTGAAAAACCTATTTCTCTCAGTCGCTCTTCCAGTTGCTGACGTTGTTTATAATTAAGGATCTCGATAATAACATCAATATCGTCAGTCGGTCGGACTTCAAAAACCGCCCTGTCGGCATATAAGGATACTGTTGCGCCTCCCACGAAAACGACTTAATCTCCCAACTCACGCAAAGCCTGGTTCACTACCCTGATTCTTACAATGTTAGTGTGATTTGACATCGGATAATATTTCATTTAGTTCTTTTTCAGCAATAATTTTTTCGCGAATTTTTCCTACTCTTATCACGTCCAATAGGGCAAGCAGTTTGTACAGCTCATCGTCTTCTTGTATGGCCTTAACCTGATTTGCATAGAAAGGTTCTATTGCCTGCCCTAAAACACTACCAGATGGAGAAGGCCAAACATAAGATTGGTCACTATAAATAAATGCCTGAAAGAAAGGGTGTGAATGTGCAGTTGCCAAACCTCTTGCCAGTATTCCAGGCTGTGTTGGAAATACGTATTTCATTCCGTAGAGAAGAAAGTCCAGTAGGTTTCGCCGGTGAACATGCCGCTTTTCGGTATCAACCAGACCAGCGTAAGCGCTTCTTTCTAATGACTCCGATATTTCTGAATTACTAATGTAAAGAGAGTTTGCCAAATCCTTTAACTGCCAACTCTCATCCTGCACGGTCAAAATCTTGAGCAGGATAACAATGTCCTGTGGTCTCATGCCGTTGTGTTTCCTTCTCATACTTACAAATATAAGGACTTGTTTTCTGTTTTGCAAATTGCAAATCGCAAACCCACGATGTTTTTTTATAAAGAATATTGTTGTTAAAATTTATCTTCATTTTTCGCCACGATTCTCGGTCCTTTTGATTGGAACATCCGAAACCCATTGAGAATGCCGTCTGGTTTTCTTCCTCACACGCTTTGCATAAGCTTGGCTGGAAAAATTACCTATTCGTTTGAAGCCTCGACGCATTACAGCGCATAGCCATACCCTGGACTTTCTTTGTTATTTAAAAAAGCAGGAGGCATCACTATATCAGTGGCTAAGACACACTCTGGAAGACACCTCCTCCATAAACCGCTAGTTTCTGCATGCGCTGTATGCTGATGCGCTTATTTCTTGTTTGCTTTTCACGCAGTAGTTTTAAGATGACTTTTAACAGAATGAGAAAGGTTTCCGCAACGTTGTTAGTGCGCTTTCGGCTTCGACCTTCTCCCATAACAACATCTAGGGGCCAGTGTAGGCTGTTCTCTTGTCCAGTGGTTCTTGCTGATTTTCAGTTGCTTTTCGAAAAGTAAGTGGTATGCCTGTATCTGTCTGATCATTAGGTGTAATATGCGGTGTTTAAACACCGAAAATAAATGTAAATTACTGAAAACAACATTTTATATAGGATTCAATAAATCATTCTTCCCTTGTATTTTAAATAGTTTTAATGCGTTTAGTCTTTACTCGAAACCTTATTGTAGTCAAATTATTTTTATTTTGTACCTTTGTTGATTGAATAAATACACTTAAAATAGCATGTTTCAAAATCTTCAAGATAAGTTAGATAGAGCCTTTCATGTTTTAAAAGGGCAGGGTAGTATTACAGAGGTTAACGTCGCTGAAACGATGAAGGAAATTCGTCGTGCGCTACTGGATGCTGACGTCAATTATAAGACCGCTAAGGCTTTTACCGATGAGGTTAAAGAACAAGCGTTAGGTCAGAATGTACTAACTAGTATATCTCCAGGGCAGTTACTCACCAAAATCATGAATGATGAGTTAACCGAGCTGATGGGAGGGGAGGTGGTTGAACTCGATTTAACGCAGCCATTAACAATTATTTTGATAGCTGGGTTAAACGGAGCTGGTAAGACCACGTTCTCAGGAAAACTTGCTAATTATTTAAAAGCAACTAAAAATAAGAAACCTCTTTTGGTGGCTGGAGACGTTTATCGTCCCGCGGCGATTGATCAGTTAGAAGTGTTAGCTGGCCAAGTAGGGGTACCTGTTTACCTAGATAGGGAATCTACGGATCCTGTTGCAATAGCAGCTGCTGGTGTAGAACATGCGAAAAAAGAAGGTCATAATGTTGTAATAATTGATACTGCGGGTAGACTGGCCATCGATGAAGCGTTGATGACAGAGATTACGGCTGTTAAAGATGCAACAAATCCACACGAGATTTTATTTGTGGTGGACTCCATGACTGGTCAAGATGCCGTAAACACTGCTAAAGCATTTAACGATAGATTAGACTACTCCGGTGTTGTACTTACCAAATTAGATGGTGATACAAGAGGTGGAGCGGCTCTATCTATAAAATCTGTTGTTAATAAACCTATTAAGTTCATCGGTACGGGAGAGAAACTAGATGCGCTAGATGTGTTCCACCCGGATCGTATGGCTTCCAGAATTCTGGGTATGGGTGACGTAGTCTCATTAGTTGAGAGGGCCCAGCAGCAGTTTGATGAAAAAGAAGCAGCGGAACTTCAAAAGAAAATCCGTAAGAATAAATTCGACTTCAACGACTTCAAATCCCAAATTCATCAAATTAAGAAGATGGGTAACATGAAGGATTTAATTGGGATGATTCCAGGAGCTGGGAAAATGCTTAAGGATGTTGAGATTGAAGACGATGCTTTTACCCCTATTGAAGCGATAATTGACTCGATGACGCCATTTGAGAGGGCGAATCCAGACACCATCGATCAGAGCAGAAGGCATAGAATTGCGAAGGGTTCGGGAACCAACATTACCGAAGTCAATAAATTGCTTAAGCAATTCAAAGACATGAGGAAGGTAATGAAGCAGATGTCTAATCCATCCAAGATGGCTAGATTAATGAGAAATATGCCCAATATGCCTGGCAGGCCGTAAGGGATTTATATCCATACAACATTAGGGTATGCAATTGACTTTTGCTGTGTAAAGAGACTTCATGTATTTGTAACAGGACAGTAAGATTTTGATGGGATAAATCTCATCTGAAAAAATCTATATAAAATTCATTATATTTATCTGAAGATAATAATTGAAAAATGGATGACCCCGCGCAACTCACCCAATATGGAAAGATTCTATTATTTGGAATCGTTGGAACTATTTTAGTTGCCTTTACATTTTTTCTTTCAAAATTAATAGCACCCAATAAGCCCAATCCACTTAAGAACAGTACGTACGAGTGTGGAGAGGAAAGCCGTGGGTCTGCCTGGGTGCAGTTTAATCCTAGATTTTATATTGTTGCTTTAGTTTTCCTAATCTTTGAACTGGAGCTGATTTTTATTTTCCCTTGGTCAGTAATTTTTGGTCAAGAGAAATTTGTCTATTCAGATGTTAGGTGGGCAATATTTGCACTAACTGAAATGGCGGTGTTTATTGGTATGTTAATCATTGGACTGGTTTACATTTGGCGTAAAGGAGATTTAGTCTGGTTGAAGCCCAATACCAAAAAACTGCGTTCTCCGGCTAATATACCGGCTGCAGCTTACGAGGCTATAAATACAAAAAAGTACGAAGTTATTGACTACAAGTCTTCACTGGACCTAGAGAAGTCAAAAGTTGAGCAGCGAGCAAGGAAGGTTCCAAGTTCATTTAAACCTAGGTTTAAAAAAGGAGGTGGTAATGGATAGTGTGAAACCTGCTGTATACATACAAGAAAGCGGCGTTATTATCACCAAATTAGAGGATGTTCTAAACTGGGCGAGGCTTTCTTCTCTTTGGCCAATTAGTTTTGGAATTGCCTGCTGTGCCATTGAAATGATGGGAGCTATGGCTTCCACTTACGATTTGGATAGACTGGGGATTTTTCCAAGGCCATCCCCTAGACAATCCGATGTTATGATTGTAGCGGGAACGGTGACTTTTAAGATGGCCGATCGAATTCGGAGACTGTATGAGCAGATGCCAGAGCCTAGATACGTGATATCGATGGGTTCGTGTTCCAATTGCGGTGGTCCTTACTGGCAACATGGCTATCATGTTGTCAAGGGTGTTGATAAAATTATACCGGTGGATGTATACGTTCAAGGTTGTCCTCCTCGACCTGAGTCCCTGATTGGTGCGTTCTTGGAATTGCAAGAAAAAATTGAAAAAGAAGAATTATTAAAAGATAAATACTTATAATTAGCATATTACTCCAATACAATATATATGGACAAAGATTTTTATGGTGATTTACAACTAGGTGTATTAGGCGGTGGCCAGTTAGGGCA
>DXEZ01000306.1 GCA_019114715.1 Candidatus Sphingobacterium stercoripullorum
TAAATTTAAAAAATAAGCTCAATTATCAATTTATAGAAGTCGTAAAGTATATTTTAACCCTCAATGGGAGGGTGGTGGTTACCGGTATAGGGAAAAGTGCGATAATAGGTCAGAAAATTGTGGCCACTTTAAACTCAACAGGTACGCCAGCAATCTTTATGCACGCCGCAGATGCTATTCATGGGGATCTTGGGATTATCCAAAAAGATGACTTAGTAATTGCTATATCTAAGAGTGGAAACACACCTGAAATAAAAGTCTTAGTACCATTTGTCAAGCAAATGGGGAATAAATTAGTCGCCCTTGTGGGGAATGAAAGTTCTTTTCTAGCTACCCAGGCGGACTTTATGCTAGATACAACGGTGGAAAGGGAGGCATGTACGAATAATTTAGCGCCCACCTCCAGCACAACTGCCCAGCTAGTTATGGGCGATGCGGTGGCGGTAGCTCTACAGAAAGCCAGAGATTTCTCCGATAAAGATTTTGCTAAATACCATCCCGGAGGAACCTTAGGGAAGAAGTTATACCTGAAAGTTGGCGAACTATCGGATAACAACGGCAAGCCCGAAGCGTCCAAAGAAACTTCCATCAAGGATTTAATCTTCATTATGACTAAACACCGCCTTGGTGCAGCAGTAGTAGTGGAGGATGATTTGCCTATAGGAATCGTAACAGATGGAGATATTCGGCGTATGTTGGAAAAACACGATGACTTTAAAGGGCTCAAAGCCGAGGATATCATGTCGCCCAGCCCCAAGTCTATCGATAGAGAAGAGTTGGCCGCCGATGCCTTGCATGTCATGCGGGAGAATAACATTTCTCAGTTAATTGTAAGTAACCAAGGGAAGTACGATGGCATAGTGCACTTTCACGATCTACTAAAAGAGGGGATCATCTAGTTTTTATCCTTAGAGGTGAATTGTAAAAAAACTGTATCATTAATAGGAATTCATAGCATTTTACTTAAATTGGTATGGCGATTGCACTTTTGCCAATACAAGAAAAGCTTTAGTTTATGAAAAAAGTTACTTATACATTCAGTTTAATTTGCGCCTTGTTAATTACTTTAGGAATGGGAGTTATGGTCGGAGAGTTTAAATTCGATAGTGAATCCCATGACTTTGGTCGTATTCCTCAAAACAAGTCGGTTACTCATGAGTTTGTCTTTACCAATACAGGTGATTCACCCATAATCATCTCAGATGTAAAGCCTACCTGTGGTTGTTCGGTTGCTGAATTTACAAAAACACCAGTCAAGCCTTCTGAGAAAGGAACCATTAAGGTTGTGTTTAATGCGGCAGCAGCAGGGCCTTTTACCAAATCTTTTATTGTGCGCTCGAATACTAAAACGCCGGTGAAGAATTTGACGATAAAAGGAATTGTTGAATAGTAAAATAAGGTTCTGGAGCTAGAAATCCGAATCTGGATGTATTGATCATATTGAAAGGAGATTACTTAATGGTAGTCTCTTTTTTTGTGGGAGGTGATTTTTAAATAAAATTAGTTAATATTGTTTTGTGAAAAATAACCGGGAGCCTTTCGAGTCTTCTCAGCCTAGTGTATAGCCCCTTGGCTATCCTTTAATTAGTATTTTAATTGCGATGATGGATAATTTAAGATTGATTTGTTTAAGTGTTTTCTTAGTAGCCTGGACTCTCTCTGGAGCTTGCCAGCAGATGCCTGAGAAGCCCAATATTGTGTTGATTTATGTTGACGATCTTGGGTATGGAGATCTGGGTAGCTATGGCGCTGTCCAAATTACCACGCCACATTTGGACCGGCTAGCTGAGCAGGGTGTACGGTTCACCAACGGCTATAGTACCTCGGCCACATGCACTCCCTCTAGGTATGCCCTAATGACTGGTACCTACCCTTGGCGAAGGCAAGGGACGGGTATTCTGCCCGGTGATGCGGCATTAATTGTACCTCAGGATAAAGCTACAATAGCTACAGTTCTACGCGATGCGGGCTATAAAACTGGCGTAATAGGGAAGTGGCACCTGGGATTAGGAGAGAGTGTTGATAAAAACTGGAATAGCGCTATAAAGCCAGGTCCACTGGAAGTGGGCTTTGACTATTCTTTTATATTCCCTGCGACAGCCGACAGGGTTCCAACAGTTTTTATTGAGAACCACCAGGTGGTAGGGCTTGAGGATGATGATCCCATTCACGTTAGTTATACGGAGAAAATTGGGAATGAGCCTACGGGAAGAGAGAATCCTGAGCTTTTAAAAATGTCTTCTTCGCCAAACCACGGACACGATAACACAATTATAAATGGGATTGGAAGGATAGGTTTTATGGAGGGCGGACAAAAAGCTAGGTGGGTAGATGAAGAGTTGTCTTTAACCTTCTTGAGTAAAGCCAAAATCTTTATTGAAGAGAATAAATCGGATCCATTCTTTCTTTTCTTTGCATTGACCGAGCCGCATGTGCCGCGAATGCCTGCTACTATGTTTAAAGGGCAAAGTAAATTAGGCTATCGAGGAGACGCTATAAAGCAGATGGATTGGACGGTTGGGGAGATTATTGGTGAGCTCGAGAAGTTAAAGTTAGACGATAACACGGTGGTCATTTTTACAAGTGATAACGGCCCGGTATTAGACGACGGTTATGTGGATGGTGCAGTAGAGCAGCTCAATGGTCATAAGCCTGCTGGTGCGCTTAGAGGTGGGAAGTACAGTATATTTGAAGCAGGAACTAGGATGCCGTGGATAGTGTGGGGTAAAGGCGTGGAGAAAAACAAGGTTTCTGAGGCTTTAATTAGTCAGGTGGACCTGCTGGCTTCCTTAGCTGAGTTAGTGGATTCTGTGCGCCCTAAAGAGGCTAGGGATAGTAAAGCTATGTCGAAAGTTTTGCTGGGAACAGCAGATGAGGGAAGAGAGTATGTAATTCAGCATGCTGGGACCTTAGCGATACGAAAAGGAGATTGGAAGTATATTGCACCGAGTAGTGGTAGAGCCTATAATAAATTAACCGATATAGAACTGGGGAACCTTCCCGAGGATCAGCTTTATAATTTATCGGAAGATCCGGGGGAGACTAGGAATTTAGCCAACCAGTATCCAGAAATAGTAAGAGAGTTGAAGTCTCTTATGGAAAAGGAAAAAAACGACTAAGGGCGATTTGTCTAAGTGTTCAAAGCCGGGGTGAAAATAATTTAAAAATTATTAGCCTGATAATGAGAGGGGTATGAATTACGTGTGAATATTTGTTCGCTAAAGTTTTTAATAATGGAATTAATTTGTACTTTTGCCACCGGAGAGTTGGCAGAGTGGTCGAATGCGGCGGTCTTGAAAACCGTTGAGGGTCACACCTCCGGGGGTTCGAATCCCTCACTCTCCGCTGTGAGGGATTTCATTACGAAGTCCCTCTTTTTTTCTAAAATTAGTAGATTTAAGTCTTTCATTTTCTGATGGTTATGAGACAGAATGTCTATCATAGTAGGTGTTCGATAGACGTTGTTTTTATAGTATAAATTGCTGTCGAACACCATTTTCACAAGTTCCTGCTTTTTTAACGTACCTCCTGTCTCATAAACGTATTTCATGTCGGTTAAAAGATGCAAATGCTTGTTCATGAGCTGAGAAGCGTAGTTAGTGTTCCCGCTTAGCCGCTGTGCCTTGGCATTGAGGTCGAGGATCTTTTCGTTAAACAAGCCATACCATCTATCATATGTTTCTTTCGAAATATGGTTTTTAATCCATTTTTCCTCCAGTTCGAAAAGATTACTTTTTTCTTCATCCAGTTGCTTCTTCGTATCTTGTAATATCTGCTTATTGGCGGTGAATTCCTTTTCAATGGCCTTTTCCGTTCCAATCCGGATATCCGATAATCTTCGCTCCGGAACACTCATTAACTCAAAAGCTCCGGAGAGCTGTTTGTGAGCGTTGGTTGCACTGATATTATTATGTCCTGAAAAACGACACTTATAATAATAGAAGTATTTCCCAGATTTTCCGCGCGAAGGGGCTCCAGATACGGGATTCCCACAATGACATTTCAATACACCCCTTAAAGGAAGGCTATCATCTATCTTCAGCCGGTTCTTTTGCGGCTTTTTCATTTTGTACTGAACCATTTGCCAGCTAGTGAGATCAATGATTGGCTCATGATTAGCAGGGAACAGGCCACCCGGATATTCCTTGAATGGCTTAACATAATTTAAAGCGGCATAGGCAGGATTTTGCAAAATCCTTTCAATAGCCATGTTACCACCTCTATTATGGCCCATTTTCCGGGCTTCTAGTTTGATGATGTTTAGTGGTACATCCTTTAGATAGGCATCAAAAATATGTATGCGACCTACCAACTACATGTTTGATTCTTCAATTATTTTTTTTATAGTTCTGTGGGTACAGGTCTTTGATATCCTTATGGTTTATTGAGGAGATATTTTTTAGAGTGTGCTTTAGCCACTGATATGGGTTTACCTCATGCTTTTTGCAGATAGCGAAGAAAGTGTAGATCATGGCTGCTCTCTGTGCTGCCTCATGGCTTCCAGCAAAGAGGTAATTCTTTCTTCCTAGGGCCACAGGCCTTATCGCATTCTCAATTTGATTATTATCTATTTGTAAATTTCCATCTTTTAAATACACGGATAGCTGATCCCATCTGTTTTGTGCATAAGCAAATGCTTTACTGATCTGGCTTTTAGGGAGCACGGTTTTTATCTCTTCGAAAATCCACTCTCCTAGTTCATTGATAACAGGCAAGGCCATTTCAAGACGTAGATTTTTCACTTGTTCTAAAGAGTAGCCCTCTTCTCTTGCTTTTCGTTCTACGGCATATAATTTCTGTATCATCAGCAGAGCCTTTTCTGCTCTTGCTTTATCATTATCTAAAGCCCTTTCAAACTCTCTTCTTGTATGCGCCCAGCAAGCCATGTGCGTAACGCCTTTCTGTTTACCGTATTTATCATATACGGCATATCCAACCGTTTGGAGATAACCT
>DXEZ01000307.1 GCA_019114715.1 Candidatus Sphingobacterium stercoripullorum
GCAAACTCAATCCCGCCACTTTTATATAAATGCCCTTTTTCAAAATCCTTGCCCGCAAAATAGAAGTTGTCGGTCTTCTCCATGCTCCAGTTTAAAAAATACAGCTCCTTGGACAGGCGACTGTAGAGCGCTTTGTCACGCTTTAATGCGGCGTCTTGTTCTGGGCAGTGGATGCACGTTTCTGAGGAAATATACATCAGTATATATTTTCTAGTTTCTTGCATTCCCTCGCGGAGCTGTTGAAAGGATATTTGCGATTTTGCTGCAAACGGGCAGATTGCAATAAAAAGAATGAATAGGGTAGACTTTAACGTGATGTTCATGTTTTATATTTTGACTTATAAGCACTCATGCAAAGTAAATACCAAAAAATTAAATAACATAATTAATTAACCAGGGAAAATAAAGAATACTATTTATAGTTAGGTTGAGGGTAAAGAATTGATAAGCAAATGATTGTATCTATAGAGGGGTTTCAGTGGGGTTTTTAAGTAATTATTTATCAAAAATTATTTGCAAAATTAAAACACTCGTCTTATCTTTGTATCGTTCCGAAAGGGGTAGCACTCCTGAATAGCTCAGTTGGTTAGAGCATCTGACTGTTAATCAGAGGGTCGCTGGTTCGAGCCCAGCTTCAGGAGCCATAAAAAGCTGTTTTTCTTTGCGAGAAACGGCTTTTTTGGTTTTAAGGGCAGATTAGTAGCGCCAGCTCTTGCCGATTAGGTTCTCCAAAATGGCTTATTTACATAGTTTTTTATTGAATTTCGAGTAGGATTGGCGCAATAACTCCAGCGTGTTTGGGGGGGATTATGGCAGAGGTAAGCGCAAAATATTTCGATTACCACAAGAAAGCTGATGGCACTTTCAACGTAAAATTCGTGTTAACTATGCCAAGAAATATAAAGAAGAGGCGGCTGATGCCTTAAAGGAAGTTTTTAACTTAGATCTGCCCGAAGACATAGCCAAGCGCTTTGCCAGATTGGGTATTTTCGCTGATAAATCGAGAAAGACCTATTAAGAGTAAATCGGAGGTTTAACGACCAATCCTATGAACGAGCTCTATTTTACCTATACACTGTACCATCCAAAAATAAGAAGGAAGATATACACAACGAACTGGATTGAACGTTTAAATAAAGAGTTTAGAAGGGTATTTAAGATTAGAAGCTCTATGCCGAGCTGTGAATCTGCTCTAACACTGCTATCTAAGGTAGCTATGGATAAAGAAGACTCTTATTTTAAATACCCGATTTATAATTTTAAATTTGATAAGAAATTGAATAAACTAGCTGAAATATAATTAATAAAACGAACTTCAGGTTTTATTAAGTTGAGACAAACCAGACACACAATAAGGGACACTGCCCAGTATTTATTGGCTTTACCTCCTGCTAGCTCTTTTATTAGCTAATCAGCTTCTACCACATAGCTGCGTTCGAATAAGACCCTAAGACCTTAATCTTAGCTGGATTGTACTAGAAGGAAACTAAGAATTAAAAAGAGTGTTGATGACTATTCTTACTTAAATAGGAGGTTAGTATTTAGTTTTTTAAACCTTTATTAATTGGATATGAAGAAGGTTTATGCGTATTGCACGAAATAACATGATAATACCTTATCAGCTGACTTTAAAGAGTTATTAAAAGATTTCTGTTTTTTACTATAAGGGGAAAGTGTATGCTTTTTTTAACTCACCCTCTTCTTTTAAAAGTCTAAGTTCATTACCAGTATGCCCAGAAGGTTAGCTTGGAGCATCTTTATTAAGTGGCAAACACTCAATTTGCTTTAAGAAAACCATACCTAGATTCGGAGTCTAATTTGCAATTTACAGTCTTTTTGTTGGAAGACTACTTTATTTGGCTATCTTTGGAGTGACTTTAGGGGTGTCTGCAATAAATGCAGGCTGAGATCTAACCCTTGGAACCTGATCTGGATCATACCAGCGTAGGGAAAAGTAAAACGCCTTTTTTGGCGTTCCTTATCTTGTGATCGCAAATATTCCTTTTGCGGGCATTCCTAAAGTTTTAAGATTTAAACAATTTAAATTATTTAGGAATGGAACTTTTTATCAATCATCAGAAAAAGATTTTTAAGGAATCACCAACGTCTTTAGCCTCGCTTGTTCAAGCCGAACATCCTGCAGGTTTAAATGGTATTGCTGTGGCGCTTAATAACCAAGTGGTACCCAAAGAACGTTGGGCACAGACCACATTAAAGCCTTCCGATAATATCCTAATTATCACCGCTAGCCAGGGAGGTTAAGCAATATTCAATAATCAATTAAAAATTGAAAAAATGATCAAACAAAAAATCACATCGACACCTTTTGCTAATTCACAAAAAGTATACGTAGAAGGTACGCTTTTCCCTATTCGCGTAGCCATGCGAAAGATCTCATTAAGCCCAACTAAACTGTCCAATGGGGAAACTGAGGTGAACCCGCCCGTTTTCGTTTACGATACTTCAGGACCTTATACGGATGAAAAGATAGAGGTTGATATACACAAAGGCCTACCCAGGCTAAGAGAGCAATGGATTTTAGATAGGAATGATGTAGATGTGTTATCGGGCATTACTTCTAGTTATGGTCAAGAAAGACTGGCCGACGACAAATTGGATGCACTGCGCTTCGATTGTCTGCATCAGCCCAAGGTTGCAATAGAAGGGCGTAACGTAACTCAGCTGCATTATGCCAGAAAAGGAATTATAACTCCCGAAATGGAGTACATAGCTATTCGTGAAAACCAGCGGATCGAACAGCTTCAGGAGGCCACCCCGGGGATGGATCATCAGCACGCAGGAAACAGTTTCGGAGCTCGAACACCTTCTGCCAGGATTACTCCTGAGTTTGTTAGAGATGAAGTAGCAGCAGGAAGAGCTATTATCCCCAATAATATCAACCATCCGGAAAGTGAACCTATGATTATTGGGCGTAATTTCTTGGTGAAAATCAATGCCAATATTGGTAACAGCGCCGTTACCTCGAGTATTGAAGAAGAGGTGGAGAAAGCAGTATGGGCATGCCGCTGGGGGGCTGATACCATTATGGACCTTTCAACCGGGCAAAATATTCATGAAACCAGGGAGTGGATAATACGGAACTCACCTGTGCCAATTGGAACGGTGCCGATTTATCAAGCCCTAGAGAAGGTAAAAGGTGTGGCCGAAGACTTGACCTGGGAAGTGTTTAGAGACACCCTAATAGAGCAGGCAGAGCAGGGCGTTTCTTATTTTACCATCCATGCGGGAGTTTTGCTGCGTTACATTCATCTGACTGCTAAACGTGTTACAGGTATAGTCTCTAGGGGAGGGTCTATCATGGCTAAATGGTGCCTTTTTCACCACAAGGAAAACTTCCTATACACGCACTTCGAGGAGATCTGTGAAATTATGAAGCGCTATGATATTGCCTTTTCCCTAGGAGATGGGCTGCGCCCGGGTTCTATCGCGGATGCCAATGATGAGGCGCAGTTTGCTGAATTAGAAACCTTAGGCGAGCTCACCAAGATAGCCTGGAAACATGATGTACAGGTTATGGTGGAGGGGCCTGGGCATGTGCCTATGCACCTGATCAAAGAAAACATGGAAAAGCAACTGAAAGAGTGCGACGAGGCGCCTTTTTATACTTTAGGGCCATTGACCACTGACATTGCTCCAGGGTATGATCACATTACTTCTGCTATTGGAGCTGCAATGATCGGTTGGTATGGCTGTGCTATGTTGTGCTATGTGACGCCAAAAGAACACTTGGGGCTGCCCAATAAAAAGGACGTCAAAGATGGAGTTATTACTTATAAGCTGGCGGCGCATGCTGCTGACCTGGCTAAAGGCCACCCCGGGGCGCAATACCGAGATAACGTGCTTAGCAAGGCTAGGTTTGAATTCCGCTGGGAAGACCAGTTTAACCTTTCTTTAGATCCTGAAACGGCTCGCGAATTCCACGATGAAACGCTGCCCGCCGATGCGGCAAAGGTGGCGCACTTTTGCTCTATGTGTGGTCCGAAATTCTGTTCCATGAAAATCACGCAGGAAATCCGTGAAACTGCCGAAAAGGGGATGCTGGAGAAATCCCGAGAGTTTATTGAAAGTGGCAAAGAGATCTATTTATGATTATTGGTATTTCTTCAGAAGTTGAAGTTAGCAATGAACATACCACCATCCATCAGTTACTAGGTGGTGGTATGGACTTGTTTCACATCCGGAAATACCAATACAGCGATGAAATGATAAAAGCTTACGTCGGAAGGATAGATCCAAGCTTTAGAGATAGACTCGTGCTGCATTCGCATTTGCACTTAGCAGGAAACCTTCAAATTAAGCGCATCCATTGCAATGAAAAAAACAGGGTGTTAGGATGGCCTTTTTTGAGAGGTGATTTTATTTTATCCACATCAGTTCACAGCATCGCTGATTTCAACCGCCTTTCCGAGGAATGGACCTACGCTTTTTTATCGCCTATGTTCCCCAGTATTTCAAAAAAGGGATACGGGGTAAAGCAAACGGTGTGTAGCAAATTAAAAGAAAGAGTAAACTTTAAAACCAAGCTGATTGGATTAGGCGGTATTGATAGTGAAAATTATAAAGGCCTCAGGGAGCTGGGCGCGGATGGCGCAGCATTGCTTGGCAGCCTTTGGCATAGCACCCAACCTTTAAAAACCTTAAGAAAATGCAAAGAGATAGACCGGTTGTTTTAAGCATCGCAGGGTTTGATCCTAGCGGTGGAGCAGGGGTCTTAGCTGATATGAAGACCATGGAACAGCTACATGTTCAAGGCATGGCCGTATTAACAGCTAGCACCATTCAAACCGAAGATGAGTTTATCCAATTGGAATGGCTCCCTTTAGAGTTTTTACTGGAAAGCATTAGCATTTTATTAGTGAGGTATCCGGTGCGGGTAGTAAAGATAGGGGTTGTAAGAGATGCTGGTTTCCTTCAAGCGATTATCGAAGGTGTGCGGAATTGCAGTAAGGATATAATTATCGTTTGGGATCCTGTTCTAGTGAGCTCTTCAGGTTATACCTTCTTTTCAAAAAAGGATATTAAAATCCTAGAGTCATTGGCAACAAAAATCGATCTTATTACACCCAATTATAATGAATATTTAACCCTGTGCGCTAGTTTAGATTTGGAGGGATATAAAAATGTACTGGTTAAAGGTGGTCATAGAAAAAATATGCTGGGCACAGATGTTTTAATACAATCGAAAACGGAAACCGCCTTTTTACCAACTAGAAAAGTTTTATTTGAGAAGCACGGTTCGGGCTGCGTGTTGTCCTCAGCAATTGCAGCCTATCTGGCAAGAGGGAAAACGATGAAAGAAGCCTGCTGGTGCGGCAAGCAGTATATTGAACAATTTTTAAATAGCAGCCCAAGTTTATTAGGTAAACATAATGGAATACAGTAAAATGCAATACATCTCCCAGGGGGAAACCTTAGAGGAGCAAGAGCAGAATATCAAAAATGCGCTGGAAAATGGCGCAGATTGGATTCAGGTGCGATGGAAAAATGCGAGCGCCTCCAGCTTACTAACATTAAGTGAAATAGCCGTTCAATGGTGCCGGAAATACCAAGCGGTATGCATAATCAATGATTCTATTGCTATAGCTAAGCAGACAGGGGCCGATGGGGTGCACCTGGGGCTAAAGGACGAAAGCATTGCAAAAGCCCGAGCCATGCTCGGAGCAGATAAAATAATTGGCGGAACCGCCAATACGCTTGATGATGTACGCCAGCGGATTTTGGAGGGCTGCAACTATATTGGTTTGGGACCCTTCCGCTTCACGGCAACAAAAGAAAAGCTCAGCCCCATTTTAGGACTAGAAGGTTACCGTAAGATCTTCCAGGCATTAGCCTTGGAAAATAGCAGCCACCCGCCGATTTATGCTATCGGTGGTATAAAACCATCGGACTTTGAAGCCCTGACTCAAGTAGGTTTATACGGTATTGCCCTTTCTAAAGCGGTGACCAACCAGCCTGAAATACTAAGAAATATTAAATACCAATTGAAATGACAACATTAAAAATAGCTAATAAAACTTTCAACTCGAGGTTGTTTTTAGGAACCGGTAAGTTTGGAAGTTATGATGAAATGACGCAAGCTGTGATCCAATCCGCTACGGAGTTGGTGACCATGGCATTAAAAAGAGTGGACTTGGGTGCTCCTGCAGACGGTTTATTGGATGCTTTGCGCATTCCAGGCGTAGGCCTTTTACCCAATACTTCAGGAGCTAGAAACGCCAAAGAAGCTGTGCTAGCCGCGCAGCTAGCACAAGATGCACTACAGACCAACTGGGTTAAAGTAGAAATTCACCCAGATCCCAGGTATTTACTTCCCGATCCTATAGAAACATTAAAAGCCACCGAGGAGCTGGCTAAGCAGGGCTTTGTCGTGCTTCCATATATCCATGCCGACCCTGTTTTATGCAAGCGTCTGGAGGATGCTGGTACCGCTGCGGTGATGCCACTAGGCGCCCCAATTGGTACCAATAAAGGATTGCGGACGCTAGATTTCCTGAAGATTATTATTGAGCAAAGTAAAGTGCCCGTAATAGTGGATGCTGGTATTGGAGCGCCATCGGATGCAGCTAAAGCTATGGAGATCGGTGCCGATGCCGTCCTAGTTAATACGGCGATAGCTGTTGCTAGTGATCCCGTGGTGATGGCCGAGGCTTTTAAAGAAGCCACAATTTCAGGGAGAAAGGCATTCGAATCCGGCCTGGGGAGCGTTGCGGATTATGCCGAAGCCTCGAGCCCGCTGACTTCATTTTTATTCGATTAAAACCTCCAAATAATGCATGATTTTGAACAAATATTCCGGCAGTACGATTGGGATGCAATTAAAGATAAAATATACGCATGCACCATCAGCGATGTGAAGCGCGTATTGGCAAAAAATAGTAGAGACTTAAATGACTTTTTGGTGTTGCTGTCACCTGCGGCAGCTCCTTTTTTAGAGATCATGGCAGCCATGTCTCAGCAGGCTACCCAAAGGCGATTTGGTAAGACAATACAGCTGTATGCACCGATGTACTTGAGTAATGAGTGCCAAAACATCTGTACCTATTGTGGTTTTAGCATGACCAATAAGATCCGGCGGAAAACTCTGAGCAATGCGGAGATTTTACTGGAGGCAATGGCGCTTAAAGATATGGGAATCGAGCACTTACTTTTGGTTAGCGGTGAAGCTAACCACACCGTGGGGATGGACTATTTTAAAAATGCCATTCAGATTCTTCGCCCCCACTTTGTGAATATCTCCATGGAAGTCCAGCCGCTTTCCAAGGAAGACTACCAGGAATTGTACCTAGAAGGGATTTATTCGGTTTTAGTCTACCAGGAGACCTACCACCGGGAAGTTTACAAGCAGTACCACCCAAAAGGTAAAAAGTCCAATTTCGAATTCCGCCTCGCTACGGCCGATAGAATTGGTCAGGCGGATATACATAAAATTGGGCTGGGCGTTTTATTGGGACTTGAGGATTGGCGCGTGGATAGCTTTTTCAATGCACTGCATATCGATTACCTGCAAAAGACTTATTGGAGAACCAAATATTCAGTGTCCTTTCCGAGGCTAAGGCCAGCGGAGGGGACCGTGGAACCCAACTTTGTTATGGAGGACAAAGATCTGCTTCAATTGATTTGTGCTTACCGCATTTGGAATGAGGACCTAGAGTTATCCATTTCTACGCGGGAGAGTGAAAAGTTTAGAAACCATGTTATTAAGCTCGGTGCAACATCGATGAGTGCCGAGTCCAAGACTAATCCGGGGGGATATGCTGTAGACAAACAGTCCTTAGAACAATTTGAAATAAGCGATGAAAGGAGCATGCAAACGATCCGAAATGTGATTAAAGAAGCAGGCTACGACCCGGTAATGAAAGATTGGGAGAATGCCTACTCATTAAGATTCTAAGTGATGGATGATCAGTTTTTGCGATACAGTAGGCAGATATTTATTGAGGATATCGGCGTAGAGGGGCAGAGGAGGCTCAGCGGTGCCAAAGTATTGGTGGTAGGAGCAGGAGGGCTAGGGAGTCCCATTATTCAATATCTAGCAGCAGCAGGCGTTGGGCATCTAGCGGTGATAGATTTTGATATCTTAGAGATCCACAACCTCAACCGTCAGGTTATTCATAAAGAGCGGGAGGTGGGGAGAGCCAAGGTAGAGAATGCTAGGAGGTTTGTTGCTGCGTTAAACAGTTCGATTCATTTTGAGGGGATATTGAAGAAGTTGACACCAGAAAATAGTGTTGAATATATTAAGGACTATGATGTTATTGTGGACGGTTCGGATAATTTTGCGACACGCTACTTAGTTAATGATACTTGCGTAGGTCTGGATAAGCCGCTGGTATATGGAAGTATTTTTAAAAACTCGGGACAGATTGCTGTATTGAACTACCGCGGAAGTAAAAATTTGCGTGACCTATTCCCTGAGCCTCCAAGTTCACAGGGACTGCCCGACTGTGACCGCTTCGGTGTATTGGGTGCTTTGCCGGGGATTGTAGGGAGCATGATGGCTATGCACACCTTGCAGATAATCCTCGGCGCTAAGGTGATGTGCAATCAGCTTCAGGTTATCGATACGGCGTCGTGGGAGTTCAATAAGGTGGCCTTTTGATAATTAGCTTTTCCTGCAATATTTTGGCGCTTTATATACCTTTTTTTCAGAAGTGTTCCTTCCATTGTATTTTAAAAAAACCTGTATCTTTACGCCAAGGATTTAACTACGTGGATAATGGATGCTTCCTACTGGAAAGTTGTTTTTAATAGAGTGGTTTTTAGTGAAAGGATAAGTTCTAAGTCCGTTTGATGCATTAAATTATGGCATCGAAGGTATAGTAGTATTGCTGTTTATATAAATATTAGAAATTGTTATGAGTATTGTTATTGTAGGAACCGTCGCTTTTGATGCCATTGAGACTCCTTTTGGAAAGACGGATAAGATTGTAGGTGGTGCAGCAACATTTGCTGGCCTTGCAGCATCATTTTTATACCAAGATGTTAAATTGATTTCTGTCATTGGAGAAGACTTTGGAGATAATATTCGTGTGATCACCGATAAAGGAATCGATGTTCGAGGAATTGAGGTGGTCAAGGGAGGGAAGTCTTTTTTTTGGTCGGGTAAATATCATAACGATATGAACACGAGAGACACCTTGGTTACAGAACTGAATGTTTTGGAGAACTTCGATCCTAAGGTTCCTGATTCCTACCAAGATTGCGAGTACTTACTTTTAGCGAACTTAACACCCCAGGTGCAGCAAGATACGCTAAATAGATTGCAGAGCAAGCCGAAGTTAGTGGTTTTAGATACCATGAACTTCTGGATGGATGTTGCCCTTGATGATTTGATGGAGGTGCTAAAGAGCGTGGATGTTTTAACGATCAATGATTCGGAAGCTCGCCAGTTATCAGGAGAATATTCCCTAGTTAAGGCAGCGGAGAAGATACTTCAGATGGGCCCTAAATACTTAATCATTAAAAAGGGAGAGCATGGAGCGCTTTTATTTGGCGAAGGCCAAGTGTTTTCTGCTCCTGCTTTGCCGCTAGCGGAAGTTTTCGATCCAACTGGTGCGGGAGATGCTTTTGCAGGTGGATTTATCGGGTATTTGGCCCACTTGAAAACCATCAACTTCAATAACATGAAGAATGCCGTTATTTACGGTTCGGCCTTAGCTTCTTTCTGCGTAGAGAAGTTTGGTACTGAAAGATTACAAAGCTTAAGCTCTTCGAAAATAAAATCTCGGATTAAAGAATTTGTGGCGCTAAGCCGCTTTGAGATGGAGTAAAGCTATTTATTGTTTAAGCCTCTAAGTCAGGTTTACTTAGAGGCTTAAACATCCATTACCAATTATTAATCCACAATTTTGATGGATATAAACTCCCTAGATTGCCAACCAGAAATATCCAATACTGAGATTTGAACGTGGTAATCGCCTGTATCCACATCTTTAGGGATCGCAATTTCCTGGGTGATCTCATATTCCTGAGGAGACCCCTCTATAGTAAAGCTTTTTAAGTAGTGAAAAGGATTTATTGGTGTTTTCTTTTCGCCCAATGTGCAATGCTCATCGTGGTGGTCTTCGTGGTGTTCCCCGTGGTCTTTATCGTGGGTATGGTGATCGAAGTTGTGGTGGATGCTGACGCTATAGGATGCCAGAGCGAAGTTGTCTTTTGCTAAAGCCCTAAAGGTGTACTTCTCGCCCTTATGGAGTTCCATGCACGACCGGGGGAAAGCTTTTTCATAGGCTATATCCAAAGTCGGTGGCGTCTGATCGATCGGGTCATTGTTTTCTTTGCTACATGCAAATAATAGGAGCGAAAAGATGATAGATAGGCAGGCAACTATTGCCCGGCCTTTGCTGTTGATACTCGTCGTTTTCATTGCTAGTTATTTAAATTTATTGTTAATGATAAGCTTATATTCCTGCCGGCTTCTGGAATTTCAATCATTCTATAGAAGCTGGTGTGGTTAAAGTACTTCTTGTTCAATATGTTTTTAGCGCTTAGCGCTATAGATAAGAGCGGGCCATCTTTACCCATTGAAAAATCGCTAGAGCAC
>DXEZ01000308.1 GCA_019114715.1 Candidatus Sphingobacterium stercoripullorum
ACACATGAAATCAAAAAAGGACAACCCGTATAAAGCCATACTCACTCAGTTGATTTTAGATACGCTAGAAAAGTCTGGAAAAACCGCACTCGACTACAAACAAGTTGCAGCGGAACTCAACATTACAGACAACGATTCTAAATCTATTATTTCTGATATACTAAGAGAGCAATGCAACCTGGGTAGAATCCATCAACCCAGACGCGGAAAGTTTATACTAAGAAATTTAGCAGCATATGTAAAGGGAAAGGTAGACATGACTGCGGATGGATCCGCTTACATTATACCTTTTGAAGAAGAAGCTTTAGAAGGAGATGTTTACATTGCCCCTAGAAAACTAAGGCAAGCTTTACATGGAGATGAAGTTCGAGTTCACATCTATGAAAGGCGTAGAGGTAAGAAGCTAGAAGGTGAAGTTGTAGAGGTGATTAAAAGAGCTAAGACGCAGTTCACTGGAACCATGCAAATAAGTGGAAAACTAGCGTTCTTCTTAGCTGACGATCGTAAGATGATACACGATATCTTCATCCCTATTGACAGTTTGAAAGGTGCCAAAGACGGAGAAAAAGTAATCGTCTCACTCACCAACTGGCCAAAAAACTCTAAGAATCCCATTGGTAAAGTCTCGGTGATCTTAGGTAAGAAAGGAGAAAACAATGCGGAAATGAACGCCATTCTGGCAGACTTCGGTTTCCCACTTTCCTTTCCTAAGGAGGTAATTCAGCAAGCAAAAAGCTACACGAAACAACTAGATCCAAAAGAAATAAAACGCAGGAAAGATTTTAGAAACACATTAACGTTCACCATTGACCCTGCCGATGCAAAAGATTTTGACGACGCCATTTCATTTAAAGTATTAGAAAACGGCAACTACGAGATAGGTGTACATATAGCAGATGTTACGCATTACGTGCGACCTGAGTCACCTATTGACCTCGAAGCTCAAGAAAGAGGAACCTCTGTTTATTTGGTGGACAGGGTAATCCCTATGCTACCGGAGGAACTTTCCAACGACCTGTGTTCACTGAACCCCAATGAAGATAAACTAAGCTTCTCTGCTGTATTTGAAATGAACAAAAACGCTACAGTTGTCAGCCAATGGTTTGGAAAAACCGTTATCCGCTCTAAATACCGTTTAAGTTATGAAGAAGCACAGCAAAGCATAGAAAACAAAACAGGGCCACTTAGCCAGGAGATTAACGCTTTAAACAACATCGCATTAAAGCTTAGAAAAAAACGCTTTAAAAACGGCGCTATAAGCTTTGAGTCTGAAGAAGTGCAGTTCAAGCTGGATGAAAATGGTAAGCCACTAGGCGTCTTCGCTCGAGAACGTAAAGAAGCGCATATGCTTATAGAAGACTTCATGCTATTAGCAAACCGCAGCGTGGCGGAGTTTATAGGCAAAAAAGGCCGCGGAAAAAACAAACCGGGTTTTATCTATCGCTTTCACGATGTGCCGGATGTCGATAACTTAAATAGTTTCGCACAATTTGCTGCAAGATTCGGTCACAAGCTCAGCTTAAAAAATGGTAAAGAAACAGCGCGAACCATCAACACTATGATGGAAAGAATCGAAGGGCAAAGGGAGCAGAACTTACTCAGCACTTTGGCTATCCGCTCTATGGCAAAAGCCATCTATACCACCAAGCAGCACTCGCACTACGGATTAGCATTTACATACTACACTCACTTTACCTCCCCTATTAGGCGTTATCCAGATCTATTAGTCCATAGGCTACTTGAGCATTATTTAAACGGTGGTAAAAATGTGAACGAAGAGTTTTACGAAAAACTATGTGAACATGCCTCACAAATGGAAAAACGAGCCGCAGATGCTGAAAGGGCATCCATAAAATACAAGCAGGCGGAGTTTTTACAAGACCAAATTGGAAAAACTTTTTCTGGTATTATCTCAGGAGTAACCGAATGGGGTATGTATGTAGAAATTCAAGAGAACAAATGCGAAGGTATGGTTCGCTTGCGAGATATCACCGATGACTTTTACGTTCTAGATGAAAAGAACTATGCTATTATTGGTGAGCATAAAAAGAAAAGCTATCAGCTAGGAGACGAGGTACGCATAAAGGTGAAAAAGGTCGACTTAGATAAAAGACAAATAGACTTCACCTTAATCTCATAGGTACACCTCTCTATAACCGAATGGTTATAAGAGGCTAAAAGGGTAATGAATGACCACGATAAGCTTAGTTTATCAGCATTCATTACCTTTTCTATTTTTTGGAGAAATACAAAAAGGAAAACAGGAAATACAGCAGTAAAATTATTGGGATAGCTAATATTTGCAGTAGAATTAGCAAAACAAGTGAAAGCAATAGAAATCCATACCTGTATTTATTCTCTGCCCATTCAAAGCTTTTAATTTTCATAGAAAACAGTCTTATCTCGGAGATCAGTAGTAATGAAGAAACTACTGTAAAAGCAATTAAAAACCAATCCCAAGACCAATGCGGCAAAACCTCAATTGCAAATGGCAGCGATAAAACCACAAAAGTATTCATTGGCGTATTGAGCCCAATGAAATCCTCACTTTGCCGCTCATCCAAATTAAACTTAGCCAGACGTAGTGCCGAGAACATAGTAATCAAGAAACCTATATAAGGAACGTAAGGATTGTAAAAGTACTCACCAAGCAGCGTGTATATAATCGCCCCTGGTAAGAAACCAAAGCTCACCATGTCCGCTAACGAATCTAATTGCAAGCCTAAAGGAGAGTTGACCTTTAATAGCCGTGCCACCATTCCATCAAAAAAATCGAAAACACCTGAAAATACAGCTGCATAAAGCGCAAAGGTGAATTCACCTTTCAATGCAAATAGTGCTCCCACACATCCGCTAAACAAGTTTAGTAAGGTTATGCTGTTTGGTATGTGTTTTTTAATCATCCTTATTCAAACAAAAAGCCATCTCTAAATTCTAAAATTCAAAGATGGCTAAAATATTTCACTAAAACGGGTGTTTAACCGTTCATACTCATTAAAAACTCTTCATTAGAGCGTGTGTTTTTCAATTGAGCAAGCAAGAACTCCATGGCCTCATTTGAATTCATATCCGCCAGGTGATTTCTAAGCACCCACAATCTTTGTAGCTCATCTTTATCGACTAGTAAGTCATCTCTACGTGTACTAGACTGTGTTAAATCAATTGCAGGGAACACTCTACGGTTAGCAAGTTTCCTATCTAGCTGAAGCTCCATGTTACCTGTTCCTTTAAACTCTTCAAAAATAACTTCATCCATTTTTGAACCGGTATCGATTAGAGCTGTTGCTAATATCGTTAAGGAACCACCGTGTTCTATATTTCTAGCTGCACCAAAGAAGCGTTTCGGTCTGTGTAGTGCATTGGCATCCACACCTCCAGAAAGGATCTTTCCAGATGCTGGAGCAACCGTGTTATAGGCACGAGCTAACCTGGTGATGGAGTCCAGTAGAATAACCACATCGTGGCCACACTCTACCATTCTCTTAGCTTTTTCTAGAACAATATTAGCAATTTTCACGTGACGCTCAGCAGGCTCATCAAAAGTTGAAGACACCACTTCTGCGCGTACACTTCTAGCCATATCTGTTACCTCTTCCGGTCTTTCATCGATCAGAAGTATGATTAGATAAACCTCAGGGTGATTTTTAGCAATAGCGTTAGCCACTTCTTTTAGAAGGTTCGTCTTACCAGTTTTTGGCTGTGCCACAATAAGACCTCTTTGCCCTTTACCAATCGGAGTAAATAAATCCATGATACGCATAGAGTAATTAGTTGGCCCCATGCTTAGATTCATTTTCTCATCTGGGAAAAGTGGAGTCAAATAATCAAATGGTACACGATCACGTATTTCCGCTGGAATCCTTCCGTTTATAGCCTCTATTCTTACTAAAGGGAAGTACTTCTCGCCTTCTTTTGGAGGTCTAATATTCCCTCTAACCGTATCTCCAGTTTTTAATCCAAATAACTTTATTTGAGACTGAGAAACATAGATATCATCCGGGGATGTCAGGTAGTTATAATCTGCAGAGCGCAAAAATCCATAACCATCCGGCATAATCTCTAAGACTCCTTCGTTGGTTATAAAGTTTTCAAAATCGATAGATGGTGCGGACCCTACTTCAATACGACTTGATGAAGTAGCAGGAGATGAATCTTGTGTTCTACTTGCAGTTCCTCTTGGGCTTTCAACTCTAGAATCCTGCGGCTCGACACTTCTTGGGCTCGATACGCGGCTTTGTATTTCGGATTTTGGTCTACGAAGTCTCTTACGCACTCCTCCTTTAGCTGAATCATCTTCAGTCTCTTCACTTTCTACTTTTGTAGATTCTATTGACTCCTCAGTTTCTTCTTCATTCTTCGTAACCGTGGAAGTATCTTGATCAACTTCTACAGCTGCCTTCTTATCGTCTGATTTTTGAGCAACTTCTGAAATTTTATCAATCAGTTCCTGCTTCCGCAGTTTTTCCACTTCCTCAATCCCCAAAACCTTGGCTATCTCACGTAATTCAGCCACCAGCTTGGTCCTCAATTGACTAATATTCATTAACCTTAAAATAAATGATGTATTGGATTTTTATTCTGAACCTAACTCCTAAACTATAAGCTGTAAAAAATTATGCTATTTTCCATCTCTAAAGAACGTATCAATTTCAATAAATTTTAGAGATTTCCGCCTTTAATTAAAGGCTGTTTCAGAGAACTTCACAAAGAAAATTAAATGAATTCTAATTTCAAAGAAAAACACTAAATATATTCTTACCAGTTCTTTCCTTTTTAATGACCATAGGTCTATTTTCTTAAAGTTTCGGCTCGAATTTCATGCCAAACATAATAAAACTATTGGACAATCAAAAAAAATAATTGTTTCGCTATTTTTTTCTATTCTTTTCGTATGTTAGCTAAATCAATTTACTAAAATTATCATGAGCAGTCAAGACAACCAAAAAGCAACCAACTACCCTGCTTTATACACCCTAATTGTCGTATTTTTCTTTTGGGGATTTATAGCAGCAGGAAATAGTATTTTTATACCGTTCTGTAAAAACTACTTCAATCTGGATCAATTTCAATCGCAATTGATTGATTTCGCCTTCTATACCGCCTATTATATCGGCGCTTTACTTCTTTTTATCTTCAGTACCTTTACCGGAAAAGACTTAGTTGGAAAATGGGGATTCAAACGCAGTATAGTCTACGGCCTACTTTTCTCGGCGTTAGGAGCTATAGCTATGATCGTAGCTGTAGAGGTCAACTTATATACCGCTATGTTAATCGGCTTATTTATAGTTGCCCTAGGGTTTTCTTTACAGCAAACCGCAGCCAATCCCTTTGCGGTACTACTGGGGGATCCCAAAACCGGTTCCTCAAGAGTCAACCTAGGTGGAGGAGTAAATTCCTTTGGAACTATGATTGGCCCGCTAGTGATTAGCTTTGCGCTATTTGGAACCTTTGAAACGATAAACGATGCAGATATCGCTCAGCTCCCTTTAAGTAAGGTAGTCTATCTATATATTGGAGTAGGCTTATTATTTATTTTAGCTGCAGCACTATTCAATTTCTCTAAAAAAGTACCTGCAGGCTTCTCCTCCGAGCCTATTGAAAAAGCCGGTAAAGCACAAATCACTTTGATTATCATGACCATTCTGCTATTTGTAGCTTTTATTCCTGTTTTCACCAGCTATAAAAGCGAAACCTCCTTAACAATAGAAAGGCTCAGTGAATCACTAAAAGACAATAGCCTCACCCAAGACGTCAAGGCGGGTATCGAAACACAAATACAGGCCTTAAAACCTGCATTAGAAATCAAAAGAATGACCTGGCTACTTGGAGCATTCATCGTCATTGTTGGAGGTCTATTAATCGCTTACTGGAGAGCACAAAAAAACGAAAAAGGTTGGGGCGCTATGAAATACCCGCAACTAGTGCTAGGTATGCTGGGGCTTTTCTTATACGTAGGTGTAGAGGTTTCCATAGTAAGTAACCTGGGAGAACTTCTCACCTTGGATGATTTCGGCGGCTTACAATCCTCTCAAATCCCTCCTTTTATATCCATGTATTGGGGGAGTATGATGATAGGCAGATGGGCCGGTGCTATCAGTGCGTTTAATATGAGTCCTTCTAGAAAACAAACGATGCTGATCGTGGTACCTTTAGTCGCTTACAGCATCATTATTGGGGTAAATACCTTAGCTGGGTTTGATATGAGTAATCTCTATTACTACCTCATTTGTGTAGTCATTCAGATCGTAGTATTTTACCTCAGTAAAGATAAGCCAGCAAGAACCTTAATATTATTTGGATCTTTTGGACTGCTAGCTATGATCATAGGTCTTTTATCAACGGGATATTTAGCCATCTATGCATTTTTATGTGGTGGGCTAGCCTGCTCGATTATGTGGAGCTCGATTTTTTCATTATCCATTATGGGTCTAGGCAAATACACAGCACAAGGATCAGCATTTTTAATCATGATGATTTTAGGTGGAGGAATCATCCCTCCTATACAAGGTAAACTTGCTGATATTATAGGTATTCACAACTCGTATATAATTCCTGTAATTGGTTTTTGTTATATCATTTTCTTCGCCATAGCAGTCCGAGGATTTCTAAAAAAACAAGGCATTAATATCGATCAAACATAAGGGAGAAGACATGCACATATTGTACTTTATACACTAAGTGAGTGAAAATTATTTCACACCCTAAAAACAGCTTTTAAACACACACAAGACAGATTACACGTCGGATTGCGATATTTAATTCGGTCCAATTACAGAAATAAACAGTTAAAAAATTCGTATTTCTATAATTTAAAATGTATTTTCGGTCAGAACTATTGATTTATCAAGTAAAAATTAATTATAAAACAGCATATAATGATCATTATAGCCGACGGTGGATCCACAAAAACAAATTGGTGCTTATTAGACCAATCCAATAAAAAGATTTACTTCAATACAGAAGGATATAACCCATATTTTGTAGACAGCGAATACATAGAAAGCTCCCTGAGAAAGGGACTCCCTCAAGACCTTCCATACGATGAGGTCATCGAGGTTAATTACTATGGAGCAGGTGTACACAATAAGGAGAAAGCCCAAATTGTAGCCAAAGCTATCGAGTCCGTATTTCCGAAAGCCAAAGTTGAAGTTGGCCACGATTTACTAGCTGCAGCGAGAGCTTTACTGGGAAGAAACTCAGGCTTTGCTGCTATATTAGGAACAGGTACCAACTCATGTATTTATGACGGCCACGAAATCACCTACCACATAGACTCTGCTGCATACATACTGGGTGATGAAGGTAGTGGTGCTTACATAGGTAAAAAACTACTTACTGACTTCATTCGTGGGCTGATGCCTAAGGATGTTGCTGAAGCATTCTTTGAAACCTACAAAATGACTCCAGATGAGATCATGGATGCCGTTTACTCGAAACCCTTAGCCAATAGATTTTGCGCAAGCTTCAGTAAATTCGTTTACGATAACAACGTAAATATTGGATACACCAGACAAATTGTAGAGGATGCTTTTGAAGACTTCTTTGCAAACTTAGTCAGCCAATACCCGAATTATAAAGACTATACATTCAACTGTATTGGTTCTGTGGGTTACAACTTCCGTAATGTTTTAGAAGCTAAAGCTAGCGATTATGGAATGAAGGTTGGAAAAATAATAAGGTCTCCAATAGACGACCTGGTTAAGTTCCATATCGAGAGATTAGAAGAGAAAAAGTCGAACTAGATTCGTACAGCACATACCCTAATATTTAACAGTCTTTCAGTTTTGATAGGCTGTTTTTTATATATTTTAATATGCATGATATTCCATTAGAATTAATAGACTTACAAGGTGATGGTTACCATATTATCGTCGAGGTAGAGTTATTCGGTCAAAATTTTCAAATGGTAGTGGACACGGGCGCATCAAAAACTGTTTTGGATAAAAACACCTTATTGAGCTCGGGAATCGATGAGGATAAAATTTTATCCTCAGACCTATTAAGCACCGGTCTTGGTACTAACAACATGGAGAGCTACACCCTTTGCCTGGATAGCTTAAAAATCGGAGAATGGGTTAAAACAAACTACACAGTTGCCGTACTAGACCTTTCTACCATTAACTATGCATACGAACAAATAGGGCTAAGCCCGGTAATTGGCGTATTGGGAAGTGACCTTTTAAAGGATCACCAGGCCGTAATCGACTACAACAGTATGCGTCTATCCCTACAATTTGCATCCGTTTAAGCCCTAGGAACTAGATCAACGAATTTGTAATGGGAGATTTTTCAAAGTTGTATATTTGCAGGCTATGAATTGGTTTATTTTAATACTTGCTGGTTGTTTCGAAGTAGGCTTTACTTCATGTCTTGTTAAAGCTGAGCAGACAACGGGCCTAACCATGTGGTTGTGGTATGGTGGATTTGCTGCTTCGCTAACTTTTAGCATGCTCTTTTTAATAATTGCATCAAAGACTATCCCCATGGGGACTGCCTACGCTGTGTTTGCTGGGGTTGGTGCTGTAGGGACGGTACTTATGGGCATCTTCATCTTTAAAGACCCAGTAAGCTTCTGGAGACTCTTCTTCATAGGGACGCTCGTAGCTTCTATTATTGGACTGAAACTTTTAGATAAATAACACACCATGACGGCTGACCTATTCCACATTTCCTCTCCTACTACCTTCAACAGAATTTGCTTAGAAACTTTCGAGTTTCAATACGAGCATATAGCAGTTTATAGGAAGTACTGTGATTTAATACAGAAATCACCCGCCCATGTCAACTCGTATCTAGAAATACCATTTTTGCCTATAGAGTTTTTCAAAACGCACGAGTTGATAGCCCAAGGGAAAACCCAGGAGGTAATTTTCAGCAGCTCGGGCACTACTGGCAGTACCACTAGTAAGCACTTAGTGGCCAGTAAAAAGCTTTACGAGGAAAGCTTCTTTAGAGCCTTCAAGCAGTTTTATGGCGCAGTTGAAGACAGGGTCATACTCGCACTACTCCCCTCTTATTTGGAGCGAGAAGGCTCCTCACTGATCTACATGGTAGACGCCTTAATTAAAGAGTCTAAGAGAAAAGAAAGTGGCTTTTTCCTGCACAATCACCAAGAGCTCTATGATACCCTAAGCAGCTTAAAACAAGCTGGAGAGAAACCCATATTATTTGGCGTTACCTTTGGACTACTGGATTTTATAGAGCAGCACCCTATTGCGTACCCCGATCTTACCGTTATAGAAACCGGAGGCATGAAAGGCAGGAGAAAAGAAATGATCCGAGAGGAAGTACATGAAATTCTATCCACTGGTTTTCAGGTCCAGAAAATCCACAGCGAATACGGGATGACTGAATTGCTTTCCCAAGGCTACTCCAAGGGAGATGGCATTTTCTATGCTCCCGAGTGGATGAAAATCCTAATACGGGACCCGAACGACCCATTCACCCTGCTGGAAAGCGGAAAAAGTGGGGCAATTAATGTCATTGATCTTGCGAATATATACTCGTGCTCCTTTATTGCTACTCAGGACCTGGGAATACAATACCCAGATACCAGCTTTAAAGTGCTGGGGCGTTTTGACAATTCCGATATCCGTGGTTGTAACCTACTAGTCCAATAACCTGGTATACTGCCACTGAATTTCAACACCCTTTAATAAAGCATCCAACTGGGCACTAAATAAATTCAATTTACCAATACTAGTAGCCTATTCAACTGCTTACACTATCTCCTAAGCACATTAAGAGCTGTGTTTTCAAGAAATTTACCTTCCTATAATATTAAAATAAATGCTTATGTTAGGGCGGTTATATTTAGTAAAAAATGAAAAATAAACTTATAGAGCGCGCCCAAGAAAGTTGTGAGTTATGCTTAGCAAAAGATGACTTAGCAACCTATATTGTCCTCCCAAAAGACGACAGTGATTTAAACCATCAATTACTTTTATGCCAAAAATGTATTGATCAGGTAGATAGAAAAGAACCGATTGAAGCCAGTAGATTCGAAAGAATACCGGAGATCATGTGGTCGGAAGTTCCAGCTTTACAAGTGGTCTGCTGGAGGCTATTAAATCGTTTGAAAGAACAAACCTGGGCACAGGAAGCTTTAGATATACTCTATTTGGAACCCGAAATGTTGGAGTGGGCGGAGTACACGAAAGATCATATCGAAACGCAAGATGTTTTCCATAGAGATTCTATGGGGAATATTCTTCAAGAAGGCGATCAAGTAGTTTTAACGAAAACGCTAGACGTGAAAGGCACTTCATTTAGAGCACCTCTTGGCACCGTTGTTCGGAACATACGTTTAGTTCCCAATAATCCTGATCAGATTGAAGGGAGGATCAACAATCAAGCGATTGTTATCTTAACGCAATTTGTTAGGAAGAACTAATATTTCTTTGGGTAATCACGGATATATTCAAAATGATAATCCGGATGTTGGTGTAAACTATCTATTAGGCCGGCTAAAAGTTGCTGGCCTTTTTCATTTCTGAACATATCGTCGTGCATTAATAGCACCACATTATTGGCCACCAAGGATTGCTGCTTATCAATAAGATTTTTAATCTCTTTATACACCTGGGCTAAAGGTCTATCTGGAACACCCGTCACACCGTTAATACGCCATTCCACATCCCAACCGTAAATATTATAGCCGTTTTCGTGTAAAACCTCAGCCGCTCTGCGCGACCCCTTGATATCTACATAGCTCAGGCTATCCAGCATCCATATATTCCTACCCGGCATGCGCGCTATTTTATGGGGTAACTCAAAATAATTTTGATTGGTATCGAAATCTTTTAAAACATTATCCGGATCGCTATAAAATTTCTCGTAATGGTGGTTGGCGTGACTATAACTGTGGTTATAACACTCAATGAGTGGATTGGAAGCGTATTTCTCATAATCTTTATACAGCCTCTTGCTCATATTGGCATGCTTGCCCACTAGGAAAACCGAACTTTTAATATTTTTAGCGCTTATTATTGAATCTATAGAGCTACTCCCAAGCAGTGGGCCGTCGTCGAAAGTTATATATATGTGTTTTGGTTTATCAACAAGCTCGGCACGATAGGCCTTTTTTCTGGAGGTTTTCTCCACTACCGGCTTTTCAGTTTCTTTTTGAAATACGGTATCTACTAGGCGCTCGCCACTGACGGTATCTTTTTTAGCCTCAGTTGTATCAAGCAGCACTGAATCCTCTAAGTAGTCCAGCGAATCGGGATTGACAAAGTCTTTTGTCAATTGCTGCGCTATACTATCTTCTTTAGAAGTATTGTTCGCAGAGGATTGAAAGTATTGATTAATGTAGTTACAAGATGACAATATAAAAGTTATTGCTCCAACAACTCCTAATCTTTTAATAGCTAAAATTGATTTACACATATATAAACAGGATAGATTCCCAGTATCTGCTACAAAAGTATTTAATTTTACTTAAACCAATAAGTAGATAGGAGTTTTTTCTTTAAAATACTTCAACAGGCAGCTACACCCCATAAAATTGTAACTTTTTACTTGTACTTTACCACCTACGGAACTTATCCGTTATGTTTGCAAACATGAGGCAGGTTTTAAATCTTTTGACGGTTTTATTCGTCTTATCACCGTTTGGTATACAAGCACAGGAAGAAGCGGCACAGAATATTGATTCTGTATACGTGAATTTATATTTCAACCCCCAACTTTTATTGAGCTCCCCTTCTTCAGGGAAGTCAATTTCTCAAAGCAGCTTAGCCAGTCAGCAGCCTGGACAGCTAAGTGCGGTAGTCAATACCGTCCCTGGAGTTCGCATGGAAGAACGTTCGCCGGGCAGCTATAGGTTCACCTTAAGAGGAAGCACCATACGTTCCCCCTTTGGCGTTAGGAACTTAAAAGTCTACTGGGGTGATATACCACTAACAGATGCTGGGGGAAACACTTATCTGAACCTCATAGACCCCTCCTTTCTTGAAAGCATAGAGATATTAAAAGGCCCCGATGCTTCGGTTTATGGGCCCAACTCTGCCGGTGTCATCCGGCTTGTTCCTCGGGGATCAAATTATCAACAAGGGGGCAATCAAGTAGACGTGCAACTTAGCGGTGGATCCTTCGGGCGTTTCGACCAACAGGCTCACCTCTCCTATTCACCTTCGGATAAGTACCACTTCTCCATGGGTCAGGTGTTCAATAGAGCGGATAATTACAGAGATCAATCGGCACTGAATAAAAAGTCGTTTTACACTTTTCACCAGTGGGACCCTTCTATAAAACATTCTTTTAAAATGCACTTGCTTCTTTCCGACATGCATTATGAAACCCCGGGAGGCCTCACGATCGATCAAATGAATGAAAACCCAAAGGGCTCTAGACCCGCTGCGGGGAATAACCCCAGCGCAAAGGAGCAGCATGCAGGAACCTACAATAAAACCATCTTAGGCGGGCTCACGCACCAGATGACTGTGCTTCCTAATCTATCGCTAAACAGCTCCATATTTGGCTCCTACACCGATTTTAGAAATCCCTTTATCACCAACTACGAGTATCGATTTGAAAACAACTTGGGCCTTAGAGCTTATTTAAATTATCAAAAAAGCCTTTCCCGGGAGTACAGCCTAGATGTTCAAGCTGGTATCGAAGGGCAATGGGCCAATCACCAAATACGAAACCAAGACAATGACAATGGCACACCGACTGGCTTACAGACTGAAGACAAGCTAGGGAACCACATTTTCAACACTTTCCTAAAAATGACTTTAAATAAGCACGATTTGTGGAGTTTAGAGGCTTCTTTAGGGCACAACAATCACGGGCTATACTTCTCACAGCAATATCCTGAGGAAATCGGAAAAACCAACATAACACTTAAAGACAACTGGATGCCTAGGCTGGCATATTCCTATAGGGTTCACCCGCAACATGCCCTTAGGCTAAGCATCTCCAAAGGCTTTTCTTTACCAACTTTAGCAGAAGTCAGGAGCTCGGATCAAAAGATCAATACAGACTTGAAAGCAGAGCAAGGAATAAATTACGAGCTGGGATGGAGATGGCATAGCCGTAGTCAAAGAGTGCGCACCGATCTATCGGCCTATTATTACCTTCTTAATGACGGTATTGTACGCTCTATTGATGAAAACGGAAATGACTACTATCAGAATGCTGGAGAGATAGAGCAAAAGGCCATTGAACTGAATACTTTACTTCAACTGATTAAACCCAAAGAAACCGGGTTCTTACAAAGTATAAACTGGGACATGGGCCTTACGCTTCAAGATTACAAATTCAAGTCGTATCAAATCGCAGGGGAAAACTACGATAATAACCGGGTTACTTCAACCCCCAGAACGACCATCAGCAACACTTTAAGCATCAGCAGCAACAACAAATGGCAGCTCAATATATTGCATTATTACAGTTCGGATATACCCTTAGATGATGCCAATACAGTTTTCGCCGAGAGCTACCACCTCCTGCAAGCAAAATTACTTAGACAGCTTCCCCTGGCAAAGGGCAAGCAACTAACCGTATTTGCAGGAGCTGACAATTTGTTAAATCAAAAATACAGCATGGGGAATGATATTAATGCCTTTGGGGGACGGTTTTTCAACCCCGCCCCTAGTCGAAACTTCTATGCTGGATTATCTTTACTCATAAAATAACATGCATTAAGCTTTAGAGGTTTAAATTTCTACATCCAGTTGTTTATTGAGCTCTTCCTTACCACCGGTTATAAGCTCAACAAAACGTTGTTTTCTGTGGTTTATGGAGGATACCGGCATACGCTTCCAGGTCAGGTGCATATTGGTCATTGTTCCGGCAGATAAAAAAGGTTCTACACTTTTTAGATACAGCACATCACTCTCCAGCTCAAAATGGTATTCCAAGGCGCTTTCAACTAAGTTTGGAATCGATGAGATTTCAGGTTGCATAGTTAAAACGGGGAGCTTAGGGTGTATTCTATAATTCCCAGAAACAGCAAGAAACGTTCTTGCGGAGGCCGCCACCTCTGCCTCGGGCACCTGCTGCATATCCATGACGCTCCAGTGTTCTCGTTCTGGGGCAGTGATCTGCAAAGACAATATACTAGGCTCTAAAAATGACAGCAATCCTTTGGGGTTCTTACCCATTGGGAATTTTGAATCGGATCCACCAACTGGCAATTCTATATAGGAGATGAGTGACCAAGCACCCAAAAGTTCTTTCTTAAGTTTTTCCATGTCCTATCGAAGTATACAAGTTTAGAGCCAGAAAGGTCCATTTCCACTGTTAAAAATACGTTAACAGACACATCTACCTTGATGCCAAACCATTAAACCGAACTGTTTTACATGTTTTTAGTAAATATTATTTTGTATTTTTACATAAATTCAAACTATTTATGAAGATACTCCATACGGCAGACTGGCATTTAGGCAAAAAGCTAGACTTCTTTTCTCGACTCAAAGAGCAGGTTGAAGTGATGCAAGAAATAGAAAGCATTGCGGACGAACAGCAGGTAGATGCAATTATTATTGCAGGTGATCTTTTTGATAATTTCAACCCTCCGATTGAGGCGGTTGATTTATTTTATCAAACCTTAAAAAACCTTTCCAATAACGGCAAGCGCCCCGTTATAGCTATAGCAGGAAATCACGACGCTCCGCAACGCATCAATGCGCCCGATCCATTAGCTAGGGCATCGGGGATTATCCTTATTGGACATCCCAAAGCACTAGTAAGGCCGTTTTCTTCTCCCGGTAATTTCGAAGTGGTAAAAAGTGATAATGGCTTTTTGGAACTTCAGCTAGATCGGTTTGATTACCCGCTACGAGTCATCCACACGCCTTACGCTAATGAAGCGAGGATGAAGCAGTACTTGGATGAAGAGGACCAAAAGAACTCGTTAAATGAAGCTTTACGGAGCCACTGGCAATCGCTTGCTGATAATTACTGCGATAATAAGGGCGTCAATATACTCATGACGCACCTGTATATGATGCAAAAGGGCAAGCCTACACCAGAGGAACCCGAGGGAGAACGCCCGCTACGTATCGGAAATGCTGAGTTAATAGATTCTAACCACATACCTAAGGCCATACAGTATACTGCTTTAGGTCATCTGCACCAATGTTTCAACATCGGCTCACAGGAGAACCCTGCCTATTATGCGGGGAGCCCTTTGTCTTACAGTTTCTCTGAAGCTGGACAAAAGAAGCAGGTAATAATTATTGACATCGAGCCTGATCAGCCACCCGTTGTAGAAAAAATTGAACTTAAGAAAGGTAGGAAGTTGGAGAGAAAGGCATTCGATAACATCCTAGATGCGGAGAGTTACCTACTGGCTAACCCGGAATCGCTGTTTGAACTATCTATTCGTTCTGATGTTTATTTAACGGCAGAGGAAATCAGTAAATTGCGGCGCGCAAGCGATGGGATAATCCACCTTATACCGCTTGTAAACTCTCCAGAGGAAGGTTCTACCCCTTCTAGGCGAATCAATTTATCTGAGGATATGGAAACCCTATTTGTGAACTACTTCACTTCCCAACACGGGCAGAAACCATCCCAAGAGATTCTAGAAATTTTTAACGAGCTAACTACAAAATGATTCCAATTAAATTAACCATTGAAGGAGTCTACTCCTACCAGAAAAAACAAATAATAAATTTCCAAGAGCTCTCCCAAGCGGGGCTATTTGGGATATTCGGATCTGTAGGATCCGGTAAGTCCTCCATATTAGAGGCTATCACCTTCGCTTTATACGGAGATACGGAGCGATTGAGCAGAAACGACAGCCGGAATTACAACATGATGAACCTGCAGTCCGACAGTTCTTTATTTGATTTTGAATTCCTTAATCACAACAACGAGCGCTACCGTATTATTCGTGAATACAAAAGAAACGGAAAAAGGTTTGAAGATGTCGCAGTAAGGAAGGCACAAACATACGCTTGGGACGGCTCAGAATGGATTCCGTTGGATGGCGTCAAAACGGAGGATATCATCGGCTTAAATTATAAAAACTTTAAGCGTACGATCATCATTCCTCAAGGGAAGTTTCGAGACTTCATCGAGCTATCTCCTACCGATAGAACCAATATGCTGAAAGAGATCTTTGATCTTTACCGCTTTGATTTGGGGCCTAAAGCTAGGGGGCTAGCTGCAGAGACCAAAACTGTTTTAGATAATTTAACGGGGGAGCTGAAAGGATTTGAGGAGATCAATGAGCAGGAACTTAAAGGTGTGGAGAAGACTCTCAAAGAGGTCAATCTACAACTGCAAGAGGACAGTAAAAAACACGAAAAAACAAATGCCGAATTGCTCTTTTTAACCAGAGTTAAAGAGGACATGGATGCGCTTAAGGCAAAAACAGATGTCCTAGCCTATTTAACTTCCCAAAAGCCGCAAATGGAGGAGAGAGCCAAGGCGTTAGAAATATATATGAAAGCACTGTATCAAGTGCAGCCTTTTATTAGGGCATACACAGAAAAAAATTCAGAGCTTACCAGCATCCTAAAAGAAAAGCAGCAGGTCGATAGCCGCCTGGTCACGCTTGAAGAACAGCAAGACAAAATAGAGCAGCAAAACATCTTCCATCAAAAAGAAGTGCAGCGCCTACCTGAACTAGATAGAAAAGCCGAACTATTAAAAGAATTAAAGGGTAAGCTATTAAGAGATCAAGAGCTGACTAAAGAAGAAAACCGGCATGCTAAGGGCGGAGCAGTTATTAAAGAAACCGAAGAGAGGATTAACAAAATAGCCGTCCATATAGCGGATTTAGACTCCGAGATTGAAGCATTAAGAAATGCTCAAATAAGCACCAAAGATCTACTGGATCTTGGCGCCTGGTACAACAAGCAGGAAGAGCTACTTAAGGAGCTGAACAAATGGTCTTCAGACTTACAGCAAAAAACAACTGAAGGAAGCGCAATTACTGGCTGGTTTAGCACTCAGGCATTGGATCCTTCTAGCAGCGAAGGGGTTTTAAAATCGCAACTAGATAACCAAAAAGAGCAGATAGCCAAGCTAGAAGCCGGATTAAATAAGTTGTCGCTGAAAGAAGAGCTCTCGAGGTTTGCCACCACGCTGCAGCACGGAGAGAGCTGCCCACTTTGCGGTTCCCTAGAGCATCCCGACCCGATGCAAGCACACTCTAACGCTGAAGAAATAGGTGCTATAAACAAGCAGATCAGCTCTCTTAAGAACACCTATGAACAAATCCTTAAAACCCAAGGAGAAGCAGAGAGCAAGCGCAAGCAATTGGAGCAGATTGAAGCTCAAAAGTCTCAAATCACCCAGGAGGTATCTAAGGTCAACCAAAAGATAACTGAACACCGCTCTATCTTCCTGTGGAATGACTTTGATATGGACAACAAAACGCTCTTTGAAGAGCGGCATACTAAGGCCATTAAAACGGAACAAGAAAAAGTAAAGAAAGAAAAAGCAAGGAAAGAGCAACAAGATGCCTTAGAGTTAGAGCGCAAAAATCTGCGCAAATACGAAGAAGGGGTTCAAGAGATTGCCCATCGCATTAACCAGCTTAAAACAGCAAACAGCATCTTTACTGAGCGCCTGGAAAATCAAAATTATAAGCTAGAAGATTTCCCAACCACACCGAGTGAGGTGGACGGCTTGGAAAATGACCTAATAGCAAGTCGCAATAAAATCACCAAAGAGCATGAGAGCTTTCAAGAAATCTATAAAAACTGGCACAATGAATACACCAGGTTAGGAGAAAAAGCGCGCATCTTTGAATCCCAAATCGACAAGCTCAAAACAAGTGTAGAAGCAAGCCTAAAGGAATTAAACATCAAAGTCAAAGAACATGGCTTTCAAACAATAGATGAGGTTAATGAGATTTTAGAAAACAAGCTCAATATCCGAGATACGGAAGAGGAAATTCAAACATTCCAAGTCCTCTACCAAACGAGGTTCCAACAAGTGCAAACATTAAAGGAAAAACTCAAAGATCAATCTTTTGATCAAGAGCAATTCGATTTGCTAAAAACGCAAGAGGCAACTATCGCTCAGCAGTTAGACCGGCTGAAAGACACTTTAGGAGGTCTCAGCAGTCAGCATGCGTTCCTCATCAAGAAGCTCGAAGAAAAGAAAAAGCTAGAGCAAGAGTTTAAAAAAACCAGCAATAGGTACGAAGAAATCAAAGTACTTGTGCAGCTATTCAACAGGAGTGGATTTGTCAACTACGTATCGGGAGTATGGCTAGAAAACATCGTTTCTTTAGCCAATGAGCGTTTCCATAGAATGACAAAAAACCAGCTCAGTCTGGTGCTCAGTGAGGATAACAATTTAGAGGTTATAGACTACCTCAATGAAGGAAAAAGGAGAAGTGTAAAGACTTTATCGGGCGGGCAGAGCTTTCAAGTTTCTTTAGCGCTAGCACTGGCACTTGCAGAAAGTGTGCAGAGCCTATCCAAAGCGGAGAAATCGTTTTTCTTTATCGATGAAGGGTTCGGGACTTTAGATTCCGACTCTGTGGATGTAGTTTTTGAGACGCTCAACCAATTAAACAAAGAAAACCGCATCGTAGGAATCATCTCCCATGTAGAAGCATTGCAAGAGCGCCTGGCTGCTTCATTGCATATACATAAAGATCCAAAAGAAGGAAGTTTGATTCAGGTTAACAGACCGTAACTCATTAAAAAAAGCTCCCTAGGCAATAACCATGGGAGCTTTTTAAAAAACAAAACACTACTTATCAATTACAGCATAAACCACATGCTGATGTAAGTCTTAACTGAAGTAAACATAAATGGCAATTATTATCAGTATTACTAAAGAAGAGGTAATGACATCCCATTTGTTCCAACTTCTTCTCGTTGCTGCTTTATCTTCCGCACTCACAGTACCAAAGGTTAACCCTTTGATCTGCTCGTAAGAAGGCTGCTCGCTCATGTAACTCACAACGAACATAACAATCAAACTAATAATAAAGATTACCATACTGTAATACTGGAAGAACATGTTGTTAATGATCCACAAAAACGACCCTTCCGTATAACTAAAATCATCGATCAGCTTGATGGGAGTATCTACTGCCAATCTAAATATACCGAGTAAAAACCCAACGTATAATGCGGCAAGACACCCTTTAGCATTTAAGCGCTTATGGAAGATCCCTGCAAAAAACACTACAGCAATAGGTGGCGCTAGATACGATTGAATACCTTGCAAGTAATCATAAAGACCTTTCCCTCCACGAATAACTGGAATCCACAATAGCCCGATAACTATCATCACTACTGTTGCCATTCTTCCCATGAAAACAAGCTCCTTTTGGCTTACGTTGGGCTTGAGTTTAGAATAGAAGTCTATGGTAAATAGTGTGGAAGAAGCATTAAAGGCTCCCGCTAAGGAACTCATCAGTGCTGCAAACAATCCAGCTACTACCAATCCACGGACACCTACAGGTAAAATATGCATAACCATTAATGGGAAAGCTTGTTGCGCCTGATCACGGATAATCTCACCGTTGGCATCTAAGAGCTCCTGCCCTAGTATGGGCATTTTACCACTAACTGCTAATGCATAGCTTATAATTCCAGGAATAATGAAGATAAATACTGGGAATAATTTAAAGAATGCCGCAGCAATTGCTCCACGACGAGCTTGAGTTTCATTCGCAGCTCCTAAGACACGCTGAACGATATATTGATCCGTTGTCCAATACCATAGACCGATAATTGGAGCACAGAACAACATACCAATCCATGGGTAGTTGTCGTTAAAATACCAGGCCATTTTTGCCGATTCTTTAACGGGCTTCCAAGTATTCTCTACGCCTTCAGGAACAATAGGCTTCCACAGGTTGAACATCTCATCCCCTACTGTAGCCTTTAGCTCTCCCCATCCACCGATAGCTTGAAGTCCTAAAATCGTCACTAATGATGCACCGATTATAAGTATTACTGTTTGGAAGGCTTCCGTATAGGCTACGGCTTTCATACCACCTAAAACGGTATAAATTCCTGTCAGCACAATAATCAGAATCGATCCAATCCAGAAACTATCCAGTCCCATAAAGTTCATCTCCGGTATTAAAGCATTAAACACCATACCACCAGCGTAAACACCTACCGCTAACTTGGTAAGGATATAGGCAATTAAGGAGATGGCCGATAATACGGTCCTTGCTCTACCTGAAAACCTTTTTTCCAGGAACTCCGGCATGGTAAAGACCTTGGAGCGTAAGTAAAAAGGCATAAGAACCCAGGCGAGAACTATAAGACACCAGGCTTGCAACTCGTAGTGTGCCATTGCTACACCGTCGGTTGCTCCTGAACCCGCTAGTCCTACTAGGTGCTCAGAACCAATATTGGAAGCAAAAATTGAGGAACCGATTACAAACCAGCCTAAATTCTTACCTGCTAAAAAATAGTCCTTTGCTGAATTATTACGCTTCATGATGGACCAGATTGCAATTGCTGCAATTATTACAAAATAAAGGGCAATTACTAACCAGTCTGTTGTTTCTAATAAATTCATATCATTGGGAGTTTATAATGACTTTTGATTAAGTCTATATCGTTTGCTTATTTCTCTGTATAGTATTTATCGTTCCATAACAGTTCTTTCTGCAACTGATAAAGGTCCGTATCTTTTCCAATATGTACAACCTCTATATTTGCAAAAGCAGCAAAATCTCTAAAGTGCTCCAAAGACAAATTCTGGCTGTATACGGTGTGATGGGCTCCTGCAGCATAAATCCATCCTGAGGCAGCCACCTGTAAGCTTGGTAGCGGTTTCCAAAAAACCCGTGCTACGGGAAGCTTAGGCATATCTTTATTGGGGTTAATTCCTACAACATCGTTCACTACCAATCGAAATCTACCACCCATATCTACTAAACTCGCGTTCAGTGCTTTTTCTGCTGGATCGCCGTCAAATACAAGACGCGCAGGATCGTCCTTACCACCGATTGATAAAGGATGTACCTCAAGGCGCGGCTTTTCACTGGTTAGCGAAGGGTCTACCTCAAGCATATGGGCACCGAGCACCATTTCTTCTCCTTTTTTAAGGTGATAGGTATAATCTTCCATAAAGCTATTTCCACCTTTCAGTCCTGCACCCATCACTTTGGCAGCTCGGACTAAAGCAGCAGTTTTCCAATCGCCCTCTCCGGCATATCCATAGCCTTGCTCCATTAACCTTTGCGTGGCGATACCCGGCAATTGCTTCATGCCGTACAAGTCTTCGAAAGTATTGGAAAAACCTTTAAAGCCACCTTGCTCTAAAAACTTTTTCATGCCCAGCTCTATCTGTGCAGCATCGATCAAGTTTTGTCTCTTGCTTCCCGATTCCTGAACATTTTCCGCTAAAGTATAAGTACTTTCATACTCTTTAATTAGCTCCTGAACCTCCGCGTCACTTACGGCATCAATAACTTTCACTAAATCACCTACCGCATAGGTGTTTACCGAGAAACCAAACCTTTCTTCTGCTGCAACCTTGTCTCCGTCGGTCACCGATACTTCACGCATATTATCGCCAAAACGGGCAAACTTAGCTCCTTGCCAATCCTGCCATGCGGCACAAGCGCGAGCCCAAGAGTCAACAGACTTCAGCACATCTTCATCCTTCCAGTACCCAGTGACAACTTTCCGCTGCTTCCCGAGCTTGGATACGATATGCCCAAACTCTCTATCACCATGGGCACTTTGGTTTAGATTCATAAAATCCATATCAATAGAGTCCCAAGGGATCTCACTATTGTATTGCGTATGTAAGTGAAGCAGGGGCTTCTGTAGAGCCTTAAGTCCTCTTATCCACATCTTTGCCGGCGAAAATGTGTGCATCCAAGTTACTACACCTATACATTTTTTATCCGAGCTTGCCTCAACAAGCGTATCGAATATGGAGTCGCTTGTCGTTAATACAGGCTTAAAAACTACGGATACAGAAATATCCTCCGAATCATTCAAGTAGTCAGCTATTTCTTTAGCGTGGTCAGCTACTTGCTTAATGGTTTCCTCTCCGTATAAATGCTGGCTTCCAGTTAAAAACCAAACTTGAAATTCTTTTAAATCTATCATGCTATATTTTTATCGTTATTTTAGAATTATTGTCCATAGTAAGAATCTGGACCGTGTTTACGTTCATAATGCTTGTTTATTAAAGACTGTTTTAGTCTTGGAGCGTTGGGATTAATCTGCTCGGTCAACCAAGCCATTTTTGCCACCTCTTCTAATACGGCGCTGTTGTACACGGCCTTTTTAGGATCTTTACTCCAGGTAAATGGGGCATGATTCCCCACCAGTACCATTTCCACTTCCTTATAGTCTATGCGCTCTACTTTAAAATGATCTAAAATCTGAAAACCTGTTTCATACTCGTAGTTCCCTTTAATCTGCTCATCAGACATTGGCGGAGCACACGGAATGTCTTTCGTTAAGTGGTCGGCATGAGTCGTTCCAAAAATTGGAATAGGCCTTTGACTTTGTGCCCATGCCGTAGCATAGGTGGAGTGTGTATGGGAAATTGCATTGATATCCTCCCAATGTTTATACAATACAGCGTGCGTTTTTGTATCGGATGAAGGATTTAGTTCCCCTTCAATTATATTACCGTCAAAATCAACAATCACCATGTCTTGGACTTGTAAATCTTCATACGGTACGCCACTAGGCTTTATAGCGAATACATTTTCATTGCGATCTGCTACGCTCACATTTCCGAATGTAAAAAGTACTAAGTTTAACTCGGGCAGTAAGAGATTCTGCTTGTAGGCCTCTTCTTTTATATTTTGGTATTTACTCATGTTTATTGTTTATTTAGTCATTTCAGTTTCGATAAAACCACCTAATTGCTGGTACTTCTGATACCTCTTTTGGAAGTATTCATGCTTATCGGCATCTGGTAAATATTCACGCTCGAACCCTTGTCCCATTTCTTTCATCGCCTCCTCCACTTTATCGTATACTCCAGCGGCGGTTGCGGCGAACATGGCGGCTCCCAAAGCACAAGTTTGCTCCGAGCTATGCACCTTGATGGTCATTCCCGATACATCTGCCATGGTTTGCATGATGTAAGGTGATTTTTTTGGAATACCCCCCAGGGCAATCAATCCACGAACAGGAATTCCTTCCTCAATGAACCTATCGGCAATAGCCTTAGCTCCAAAACAAGCCGCTTCAACCAGCGCCTGGTATATATGCTCAGGCCTAGTGGATAAATTCAAGCCAATTACGGCGGACTTCAACCACTGATTGGCATCGGGTGTTCTCCGACCATTCAACCAATCTAGAGCCATCTCTCTATGCTCGGTGAGCTTAGATGCTGCATCATTCAGTTCATTTAAAATATTATCTTCAATCTTCTGTGCTAATTCCTTGTCCTCCACCCATTGCAAAGGCCAGCTTAGCAACTTTTTAAACCAAGCGAAGGTGTCTCCAAAGCTGGATTGCCCCGCTTCTAACCCTATCATTCCAGGAATTACTGAGCCGTCTACTTGCCCACAAATCCCGCGGACCGTGTTGTCCTTCATATCTTCTTTTGGGGCAACTAAAATATCACAAGTGGACGTGCCTATCACTTTACTCAGGTAGTAAGGTTCAATTTGCCCGCCTACTGCTCCCATGTGGCAGTCGAAAGCACCCACGCCAATTACGACATCTGTACTAAGGCCTAATTTCTCTGCCCAATACGTACTCAGCTTGCCTGCTGGGTGATCCGATGAATACACCTGGTGTGGTAATCTGTCTGCGGCACCATCCAATAAAGGGTCTAAAGATTTAAAAAAGTCATTGGGCGGAAAGCCTCCAAACTCTTCAGACCAAAGGCATTTATGGCCGGCAGCACAAACGCTCCTTTTTAGCTCCTTTACATCCTTCCCTCCGGTTAATAAAAACGGCATCCAATCGCAGTGCTCGACCCAGGTATAAGCCTGCTCTCTCACCTGCTCATCGATTCGGATGATGTGCAACATTTTCGCCCAAAACCACTCCGCAGAATAAATTCCACCGACATATTTCAAGTAATCAATGGCAAAGCCTTCAGAATGGCTATTTATTTCCTCTGCTTCGTGAACTGCCGTGTGGTCCTTCCACAGGATAAACATCGCATTAGGGTTATCCTGAAACTCAGGCAATAAAGCTAGTGGTGTACCTTCTTTATTTACCGCAACTGGGGTAGATCCCGTTGTGTCCATGGATATACCAACAACATTAGAGGCGATCTCTTTTCCCACCTGGGCTAAACAACCCAAAATCACCTCTTCCATACACTCCACATAATCCAATGGATGCTGACGGAATTGATTGTTATCGTAATCGCAGTACAGTCTCTTTTTCCACCTAGGGTACTCTGCAACGGCAGTGGATAATTCGCGTCCATCTTTACTGGAAACCAGCATGGCCCGTACCGAATCACTTCCAAAATCTAACCCTATAACATATTTCTCCATAGTATTGATAGTCTATTATTGTTATTTTGACACTTATAAAATCGTGCCTTTATATTTGGGGACAACCCCTCTTTTTAATAATCCGGATTGGGCATAAAGTTTATAAACTTCTTAAACTTAGCCCGGTATGTTTCCTGATCCAGTTGGTAATAATAAGCTCCTTTTTTTGAACTTGATTTATCCTTCTCGTCTTGCTTAACTAGCAACTTAGTTGACCGCAGCTTCCGAACAAAATTTCTTTTATCCAGCTCCACATCATATACCTGCTCATAAAGAGAGGTAATTTGAGGAATCGTAAAATTAGTGGGTAAAAGTTCAAATAAAATGGGGTGCTGCGAGGCTTTATACCTTAATCTACCTATAGCCTCCTCTACCATGTGATCGTGATCGAAAATAAGTCTTGGAATCCTGTCCAGCTTAAACCACACAGGATGGTACTTATCGGTTATTTGCATCTGGTATTGATCGATATCGATCAAGGCAAAATACGTCATACTCACTGTTCTAGAAGTAGGTTCACGAGTGGGATCTGAAAACAAGGTAAGTGGCTCTAAGTAAACCTCTTTTAAACCAGTCAGGTCGTAAAGAATTCTACTTGCTGCTTGATCTGCAGTTTCCTTAGGCCCTACAAATCCGCCCATTAAACTCCATTTCCCCTTTTCCGGTTCAAAACCTCTTTTTATTAAAAGAAGCTTTAAATCTTGGCCATCAAAGCCAAAAACTATACAGTCAACCGCTAAAAGAACTGGGGTTTGCTTATTGTAAATTTTAATCATCTACAGGTGGTATTTTCCATTCTCTAAAAAACTTACTTTTTTAATGCTAGTCTTCACAATACCGGTAGCAAATTCTCATTCATCGAGCTACCTGGTTGTCTTACACAATTAAAATTAATGTGCTTTTGACAATTATAATATTAATATATTAAAAACACAAAAGTTGGCCTAAAAAATCACGCATTTATTCCTGTTTTAACAAAAATTTATGGCGAAATATTTAAGCTAACAAATCGGCACTGAAAAAGGTGCTACCTCAGGCGGCCTTTTTCTCCTTACTCACTTACTTTAATAATGTTTTTTATGACCTGGTTTGATCGCTCAAAGCACTGCTCTCCTGCTTGCATATCGATCACATTAGAGATGTATTTTTTTGAGAAATCCGGATTGGCTAGCAAAAAAGCAATCACATCTTTGAATTCACTTTTGGTGGCGTTCCTACTACTCATTAAGGTTCCTTCGCGTTTATGAAACTCTGGGTGTGAGAAGGAAATGGCTTGCTTTTGCAATCCGATTAATACGTAGCGTGATCCGTGTGCTAGGTAATGGAATCCCGACTCCAGGGCTGCTAGGTTCCCTGTAGCATCAAAAACGCAGTCTATCATTGCACCTTGGGTGTTATTTTTAACAAACTCTGCAACGTCTACTTTTTGCGGGTTACACAAAAGTACATCCTCTAAAAACACTTTACACGCCTCTAGTCTTTCTTCACTGACATCTACCACTGTAACGCTCTTGCATTTGCCGCTAATCTGACCTAAAACAGCAAGACCTATAGGCCCTGCTCCCATGATTAGGACATGATCTTGCTTTTTAACTGCACTGCGATTGATGCCGTGTGCAGCGATAGCTAGGGGTTCTACTATAGCTAATTGATTGAAATCAAGTGCATTTTCTACAACTAGGTATTTCCTATCTACTTTAAAGTATTCTGACAATCCCCCATCGGCATGCACTCCAAGAACTTGGATGTTCTCACAGCAATTATAAAGTCCCATATCACATGCATGGCAAGAACCACAATTCACATAGGGCAATAAAGTCACCCTATCTTTCTCTTTGAGATCTTTGACTTCCTCACCCCAGGCTACCACTTCTCCAGAAACTTCATGCCCTAAGACCAGCGGGTAATTAATAAAAGGTTGCGTACCTAATACAGCGTTATAATCTGTACCACATATACCTACTCGTTTGACCTGAATTAGCACCTCACTTTTTGAAGGTGTTGGTTTTTCAAGATCTATAATTTCTAAATTATTGGGTTCATTACAAATGAGCGCTTTCATAGTATTGTATTTGTTTTATGTTTTGGAAAGAATGTGTATTAGCGTTAATTGTGCGTTGTCTTAGGGTTTATTAGCTGCTAATATTCTTTCGCTTGGCTAGCAAAATATGATCTGCTACTAGAACCACATCCCCGTGTTGGTTGTATACTTTTACGTGCTCCACAACTGTGCCGAATTCTTTTCTTTTTGCATCGCTTTTTTCTGATATCGTCACCTCCGCGTGGATGGTATCACCGATATGTACGGGCTTTACAAACCTCAATCTATCGTAGCCTTTAGAGAATGCCTCTGGGTTGATAACGGATGCTGTTAGGCCAATCGCGATTGCAAAAATCATAGTTCCATGAGCAATGCGCTGTCCAAAGTCTTGTGTTTTACACCATTCGGCATCCATATGATGGGGGAAAAAATCTCCCGTATGCCCTGCATGAACAACAAAATCTGTTTCTGTGATTGTTCTACCAAGCGTTTTCCTGGTATCTTCTAGTTGATAATCTTCAAAAAATATAGACTCAAAATGCATACTAAAAACTTTAAAATTAATTAACTATTTGGGTGAAACTACCTCACCTCCTTTATCGCTACTCTCGTAGGCTTTGTCGACAACTACCATCGTTCCCAAGACATCCTCTACGGAGGCTGGTAAGAAGTCCGTCTCACCTAGCTTGTAACGCATCAAGCTACCCATACTCCCAATGAATGCATCGGGAAACCAAGTTCCTTCAATAGCTTCCTCGCGCCAGGTATAGTCTCCTTGCTCATTTTTAAGGCAATACTGAAATTTATCGACAGAGCCCTCCGGGTAGTTCATCAAAAGTCCCATCTGAACTTTAATAGCACCCTTTGTTCCCTCCCACTTGATGTAGCTCTCCTGGTTTTCCGAGCCAAAATGATGGTCGTGATTGGTATTTACAACTGCTCTTAAGCTGTCTTTATAATCCATTATAATGGTCGTCCTACTGGAGGAGAGCTCCTTTTCTGGGTGATTGAATGAGCGTGCGTATACTCGATTTGGATCACCTAAAAACGAACGTATTAAATCTATGTAATGGATGCTGTGGTATAAAATCTCCAGCCTCGGGTGGTGCATAATAATAGGAAAAAGCTCCCAAGGAGTTTCCACGGTAACTTTTACTTCCATATCATACAACTCACCGATATACCCTTGATTGATTAAGAATCGTGCAGCGTTGATATACGGCGCTTGCCGCAATTGAAAATTCACGGCTGCTGTTATATTCTTATCCTTACATATTTGCAGTATCTCTTTGGCCTGGGCTAAATTATCACCCATAGGTTTTTGTATCAGCGCGCAGGATCCATTGGGCAGCTTATTTAATATCTCTGGAAAGAGCTCAGGCATGACGGTTATATCGTACACTGCATCTTTAGGAGCATTGGCAACCGCCTCATCAACGGTGCTGTATACATGCGCAATACCGTACTGCTTCGCTAAGGTCTCCGCTTTTTCTATCGTTCTATTGACTAGGGCATGCACATTGAACCCCGCTTCTTTGTAAGCTGGCAAATGAGCATCTTTCACTATCCCACTGGCACCAATAATAACAATAGGCAGAGATTTTTCAGGTAAAATGTTTTTATAATCTATAGGTACTCTCATAACGCTTTAATTTCTTTTTCTGCCTCAGCAATCAATTCCTGAATCGTTTTATCTGTTTTTATGGCTTGAGTAGTCATATTATCAATGATGGTAGCTACATCTGCCCATTTTCGAATGCGCGGCAGTGAACGAGCTGTTTGATGCAACTCAGGGAGTTTTTTATAAAACGGAATGGATGCATTAATCTCTGGATCATGCCAAGTAGAACGTCTGCACCCCACACCTCCACTTAAGGTGAGTGCTTTGTCATTTGCTATAGAAACAGCAAAATTAATAAAATCATACGCTCTTTCTTTATGCTTACTCCCCTGACCAATGGCATATACCCAGTAAACATTTAAAGAAGGAGAAAATTCCGGCTT
>DXEZ01000309.1 GCA_019114715.1 Candidatus Sphingobacterium stercoripullorum
TATTTGAAGCTATTTTATTTGAACGTAAAATTGAATTTGCATTTGAAGGAAAACGATTCTGGGACCTAAGGAGATGGAAGCTCTTTGAAGAGGAACTCAATGGAATGATCAGGCAAGGTTTACGCGTGGTATTGAGCAATAGTATCCCTGCAGAAGTGCTAGATAACCTCGATCAGGAGGATATCGATGAGCTTTACAGCAATTACTTCACCCTAGAGGAGTTTGATCTGGAGGATGTGGAGATTGAGCATAAGCCGGAATACTATTTCTTTGCTATTCCACAGAACGCCATTCAAAACAATGGAAAGCTAGAGCAAAATAATACATGGGGCGGATCATACGATCCATTATTGTAACAATCCATGAAAATGTAAAAATAATTAAAGTTTAAAAGGACGAGCTTTTATAATCATTTGGCTACTTATTCATACCATGATAATATTAGTCTTCAAATGGATAATGAAAACCCCATTTTCAATTTTATCCAAAGCCAAATAAGTGATTTATAAAAGCTTTGTCCTTTTTATTGATATTGTTACAACAAAAAATTCGGTGCATTCATATATAAATACTATATTTAAACCTTGAGATTCCGAGAATGTCTTAGGTAATTATCAAACAAATAGACTAATAGATTAAAAACAGAGCATTTATGCTATCGTTTAGTAATAAATTTACAAATCCAATTTATTATAACTTGTTACAAACTTGCGGGTTAAAGCAGGTGATTAACAGGCTGTATTCTTACAAGCAAAAGTCTGTGCCGTGAACAATAGCGGCCACTACTACTGGGGAAACCTAAAGGGTCGCAATAAATATATAAAACCGAGGATTTCTGGAGCAATTAGCAGGCATCCTCCTACAACTAAAAAAGAAATTTTACGAACTGAAAAACAGCATCTTAATATGATTCGAATGTGGTATAAAAGTTTAATGGTTATAACTGCTCTTTTAGTAGCTCATAGTGCATATGCACAATATCCAAAAATGACTTCGGAGGTAAGAAAAGAGGCAGCCGAATATATTGAAGCAGCTAAAAGGCGATCTAATGAGATCTGGCAGCAAGTGTTACCAATTATAGAAGAAAATGCAAGAAATGGGAAGCCTTTTATTCCGCATGCATCTCGGCCAACAGACCTCCCACAAGCTGATATTCCAGCTTTCCCAGGAGCAGAAGGTGGTGGTAAATACACCTTTGGTGGCCGTGGAGGTAAAGTATATGTAGTAACAAGTCTAGCAGACAGTGGCCCAGGAACTTTACGTGAAGCTTGCGAAAAAGCAGGCCCGCGGATAGTAGTATTTAATGTGGCTGGAAAAATCAAACTGGAAAGCCCCTTAATAATTCGTGCCCCTTACATTACTATTGCCGGTCAATCTGCGCCAGGCGATGGAGTTGTGGTTGCAGGTGAAACCGTATGGGTAGACACTCACGATGTGGTCATTCGCCATATGCGTTTTAGAAGAGGAGAAACTCACGTAGGCAGAAGAGATGATGCAATTGGTGGTAATCCGATAGGAAACATTATGATTGATCACGTATCGGCTAGCTGGGGACTGGATGAGAATATGTCTATTTATAGGCATATATATAACGACAGCACTGGTGGCGCTGAGAAGAAATTTGGAACCGTAAATATTACCATCCAAAATTCAATCTTTTCGGAAGCACTTGATACATGGAATCACTCTTTAGGGAGTACCTTGGGTGGGGAGAATTGCTCGTTTATGAGAAACCTTTGGGCAAATAACGCAGGTAGAAACCCATCGATCGGTTGGAATGGTATCTTTAATTTTGCAAATAATGTTGTATACAACTGGGCGCACAGGTCGGTAGACGGAGGGGATTATACAGCGCAGTACAATATAATCAACAATTACTTTAAACCAGGGCCTGTTACTCCTAAAGATAGCCCAGTAGGTTATAGGATTTTAAAACCAGAGGCCGGAAGAAGTAACCTAGACTATAAAGAATTTGGTAGGATTTACGCCTTTGGAAACGTTGTTGAAGGGCACCCTGAAGTTACCTATGACAACTGGAACGGTGGTATTCAGTTTTACGATATAGATAGTAAACTAGCAACAGGAGATGAACATGAAGGATATATGTTAAAATCCCGAGTGACTAAGCCATTACCAATGCCAGAAATGAACATCATGACTACTCAAGAGGCTTACGATTACGTGCTGGCGAATGCTGGAGCGACGCTACCTAGGCGTGACCCGGTAGACGAGCGTATTATTAAAGAAGTAAAACAAGGGCATCCAGATCCATTAGAAAATGTGGAACTGCCTGAGGAGGAATTCGAGCACAGACGCCTGCCGAAAGATTCGTATAAAATGGGAATTATTACTGATATCTCACAAGTGGGTGGTTACCCGGAATATAAAGGTGAGCCATATGTAGATTCGGATAATGACGGTATTCCTGATGATATAGAGATAAAAATGGGATTAGATCCAAACAACCCGAACGATTCGGCGGAAATTTCTGAATCGGGTTACTCGTATATAGAAATTTATTTAAATAATATTGTAGGGAGAAAAGAATGAGAAAGCTAAATTTATTATTAGCCTTTTTAGTGTGTTCAAGTTGGGCATATGCACAGTACCCTATTGTTCCAGATTCTTTAACAGAGAAGGCCAAGGAGATTGAAAGGTTAGAGGAAGAGCGCCTAGCGAAGGTCTGGGAGAAAGCCTATCAGCAAATTCAAAAAGAAGGCAAACCCTATATCCCTTGGGCCCATAAGCCGGAGCACCTACCACAAGCTGATATTCCAGCATTCCCTGGTGCAGAGGGTGGTGGCGCCTATACTTTCGGAGGAAGAGGTGGAAAGGTGTACGTAGTAACTAGTCTAGAGGATAGTGGGCCAGGAACATTGCGCGAGGCCGTAGAAGCTGGCGGCGCCAGGACCATTGTTTTTAATGTGGCGGGTGTCATTCATCTAGAAAAGCCGCTATCCATACGTGCTCCTTATGTCACTATAGCGGGGCAAACGGCTCCAGGTGATGGAATATGTATTGCCGGAGAATCCCTATTGATCGATACGCACGATGTGGTGCTTCGTTTTTTAAGGTTTAGACGTGGAGCGGTGGATGTTACCCGTAGAGACGATGCTATAGGAGGGGAACCCATGGGGAATGTGATGATCGATCACGTTTCAGCGAGCTGGGGATTGGATGAAACCATTTCCATATACCGCCACGTGTACGATAGAGATGGCGGTGCTTTTAAGCTACCCTCTTCCAATATTACCATTCAAAACTGTATCATCTCCGAAAGCTTAGATACCTATAACCACTCTTTTGGAAGTACCATAGGTGGGTTGAATAGTACTTTTATGAGAAACCTTTGGGCTTCAAATATCAGTAGAAACCCATCGGTTGGAATGTATGGGGATTTTACTTTAGTTAATAACGTCATGTGGAATTGGTGGAACAGAAGTGTAGATGGTGGGGATAATGAGTCGTACTTTAATATAATCAACAACTATTTTAAGCCTGGACCAATTACCCCGAAAGATAAACCCATTGCTTGGAGAGTACTAAAACCAGAAACTGGCAGGCACCATTTATACAAGCACTTATATGGGAAGGCGTATGTTGCTGGTAATATCACCGAAGGGAACGAGGCGGTAACTAAAGACAACTGGAATGGAGGCGTGCAACTGGATAACAGCGGGAAAATTTATAAAGAAACACTTGATAGCATACGTGTGGATACGCCTGCCTATGAATCGCAGGTGAGTATTATTTCTGCGCAACAAGCTTATAACTATGTTTTAGAGAACTCGGGAGCATTTTTACCTAAAAGAGATGCCGTAGATACGCGCATTGTAAAACAGGTGAGAGAGAATAAAGCGTATTACGAGGCTAATGCCGGCGATTATGCCAAAGAGTCCCCGTATGTGAAAAGAAGACTTCCTATGGATTCTTACAAGCAGGGAATTATAACAGATATCAATCAAGTGGGCGGATTACCGGAATATAAAGGAGAGCCTTATAAAGACTCCGATAACGACGGTATTCCAGATGATGTAGAGATAAAAATGGGTTTAGACCCGAACAATCCAAACGATTCTCGAGAAATTGCCGAGAATGGATATTCGCATATTGAGAACTATTTAAACAGTGTGGTGCCGGTGGAGAAGGTATCACCCAGTCAGCAATAAAAGTTAATTCTTATGAATAAGTCAATCAGGTTTACGGTGATTTTAACGGCACTATCTCTAATCTCTTTTGCCCAAGAAGGTTCAGAGTATAAGCCTT
>DXEZ01000310.1 GCA_019114715.1 Candidatus Sphingobacterium stercoripullorum
GAAAGGTTATGATTACGATCTATACCCTATAAACAAACTTGAGTTATTACATGAATTATTAAAAACAGAAAATCTCACTGGGATCAACGTCACAATTCCTTATAAAATAGAGGTTATTCCTTATTTAGATGCTTTAACAGAAGAAGCACAAAGCATAGGTGCTGTTAATTGTATAGAATTTCAAAAAACTGATAATAAAGTTCGTTTAATAGGGCATAATACAGATGTATACGGATTTAAAAAATCCCTTATTCCCTTATTGAGTAAAGGTACAAACAAAGCCTTGATCCTCGGAACGGGAGGAGCATCCAAAGCAGTGGAGTTCGCATTAAAGGCATTGAAAATAGAATATAAATTGGTCAGCAGGACCAGAAGAGAGTCTATTTTATCTTACAACGAGTTAAATAAAAAGCTGATAAACAGCTACAATATAATTATTAATACTACGCCATTAGGCACATTTCCAAATACCGAGGAATTTCCAAATATACCTTATAAATACATAACTAATAACCACATTTGTTATGATTTAATATATAACCCCACGGAAACCAAGTTTTTAAAACTAGCAAAAAAGCAAGGAGCAAAAACGAAAAATGGATATGAGATGTTAGTATTACAAGCGGAAGAGAACTGGAATATTTGGACTAAATAAACTATAAATATGCTAAAAATACATTCATTTGCATTCAATCCTTATCAAGAAAACACCTATTTAGTATATTCTAATACTGGAGATTGTATAATTATAGATCCAGGTATGAGCTCACCGAAAGAAGAGAAAGAGCTCCAAGATTATATAGAAAGAAACAACTTAAAACCTATATTGTTAATTAATACGCATTGCCATATCGATCATATTTTAGGCAATAAATTTGTTTGTGAAACCTACAATCTAAAAGCACAATTTCATGAATTAGAAATTCAAAATTACACTGCGGTGGAATCCTATGCAGCACAAATGGGATTTAATTATAAACCCGGATTAATAAGTGATAATTTTTTAAATGAGGGAGATACAATCTCGATTTCTGGAGAAGAACTGGAGGTCATTTTTGTTCCCGGTCATGCTCCTGGCCACATATGTTTATACAACCGCAATCAAAACCTATTAATAGCGGGAGACACCCTATTTTTAAATAGTATTGGTAGAACGGATTTGCCTGGTGGTAACCACCAGGATTTAGTTACCAACATTCAAAATAAATTATACCAATTGCCCGATAAAACAACTGTATATCCAGGTCACGGTCCTGAAACCAATATTGGTTATGAAAAAACAAATAACTTTTTCGTAAAAGCAGAAGGCTAATACACCCCCATGAAGTTATCCTTTTTATTTGCTAGGAGATATCTTTTTTCAAAGAAGACAATTAATGCTATAAACATCATCTCATCTATTAGCATAATAGGCGTTATGGTAAGTAGTGCTGCATTAGTGATCGTCCTATCATTTTATAATGGAATGGAAAACTTCATCCTTTCTTTAGACAACGCATTAGCTCCCGAGCTAAGAATAGAACCTGAAAGAGGCAAAACATTCGTACTAGATGAAAAGCAGTTATCATTTATAGACGCTATAAACGGAGTGCAAAGCACATCGAAAGTCTTGGAGGATAAAGTACTTATCAATAAAAATAACATCCAAGCAGTTGGACTATTAAAAGGAATAGAGCCTAGTAATTTAAGTAAAGAGCTGAGGCAAAAAATGCTTTATACGGGAGATTTTTCTTTAAAGACTGACTCTGTTAGTTATGCGCTTATAGGCTCCCATATCCAAGCTAAGTTGAATCTTCCTATAATGGCCGATAAAAATAGCTTATTTGATTTATACTCACCTCGGAAAGGAACTTACAATTCCATAAACCCATTAGAAAACATTAATTCTAGGGTACTTATGGCTGAAGGCTTGTTAAATTACCATGAGGACTTCGACCAACAAATATTAGTATCATTAGATTTTGCTAGAGATATTTTAAGCGAACCATTAAAAGTATCTGCTTTAGAGGTGTACTGTAACACTGAAAATATAAAAACTATCCAAAAAGAGATACAGGCGTTTTTAGGAGATAAATTCATTGTTAAAAACAGAGAGCAGATCAATCCCACACTATACAAAACAGTTAAATCTGAAAAATGGATTGTGTTTTTTATCGTCACCCTGATAGGAATAATTGCATTATTTAATATTATAGGTTCATTAACCATGCTTGTCATCGATAAGAAAAACGACATGATGGTTCTTAGAAGCTTAGGCGGATCAAATGCCCTAATTCAAAACATATTCTTTATAGAAGGTATTTTAATCGCTTTTATTGGAAGTTTTATTGGAATAGTAGTAGGATATACCTTTTGTGTTTTGCAAGAAACCTACGGCCTTGTAAGAACAAATTCAGCCGGTTCCATGCTAGATGTTTATCCCATTGATGTACGATCCAGTGATTTTATACTTGTGAGCTTTACAATCATACTCCTATCAACGGGCGTATCGTATATTGCCTCAAAACTCAATGTGAAAGAATTTGTTTCCATTAAAAACTCTAATAGGTAGGTATTAAGTTGCGCTTAGTATTTTGGCTTTTTCCTACTAAAATCTCCTTTGCTAATCGAATTAATCAAGCTTCCCCAAGCAATTGGACTAAAAATTGGGTTAGAAAATCTATCGGACATATTTTTATTGGACATTTGTATATGCCTTTGAGATGCGTTAAAGTTCTGAATTTCATCAGCGCTCCTAGGTACAATCTGCGCCAAGGCTGCAAGTTTCTCTGGAGAAATATTCTTTTGAGCAATTAAAACGTCGTCATCACCTAGATCTAAAGCTAAAAAGGCAATATTAAATTCCTCTATGCTTGCCCAGGGATAAGGCATAACCGCTTCAATTTCTGTAATCAAACTATTCATTGAAATCGAGGCCGTATATTTATCACCCGCAACTTTTGGAACAACGAAGGTAAGCGATTCATAACCTACCGAGGAAAACCGAATGGTATCTCCTTCATGCGCAACAAAAGAAAAGAAACCTTCGTGGTTTGATGCCAATGATTGGTTATTATGACTTTCATTGGTAACAGTTACGTAGGGCACAGGAATTTGAGCACCAGAAGATGTTATTATTCCTGAAAATTGAACAATTTTCTTCTCTTGTCCCTGTAAATTTACAGCGAGTAACATAAAACAACTCACAAAAAATAATGTAACTCTACTCAACATATCACAAAACTAACTATAAATTTAACAATGCAATAAAAGAGCCCTGTTAAATATTGTTAATCAGAAGATTGACAATTTATTGGCCGAAGGTATCGGTTGCAGGAAAATCTGTTAAGTTTAATGCTTCTACTGCTGTCACTTCAGGAACAGCCTTTTTTATAGCTTGTTCCAAACCAGCTTTAAAAGTCATCATACTCATTGAACAATTAGCACAGTTCCCTAACAGTCGAAGAATAACAACATTATCATCCGTTATATTATCAATCTCCACGTCACCTCCATCTGTTTGTAGATATGGTCTCATGGTATCTAAAGCCGCTTCAACTCTATCATACAAGCTCATAGTATAAAATTATATTGTCCACTTATATATTTAA
>DXEZ01000311.1 GCA_019114715.1 Candidatus Sphingobacterium stercoripullorum
CAATATTGATATGGTCTAATAAATGATGGTTTATATAAAGGCAAGAAAATAAAAACACAATTCAGATTACGTAGCTTTAACAAAAGTAGCTAGCGCTAACTACAGTCGGAAAACTTTTTATAAAATTATTAGTTTTTAAGAAAACTCGCACCTTTTAGAAAATATTTTTAAAGGTAGAAAAAAATATAAATCGTAATCGAAGCTATAAATTATTAAAATACCTTATATTTATTTGGTAATTATAAAACGAAAATCAACCAGCGCTATGAAGCGGAGACAAATAAATAATAACGCAATAAACCAGATTATTTTAATAGTAATCATCGTTTTGACATGTATTTTAGTTTTTAAGTATTTGTCTTACTACTTGCCTGGCTTTTTAGGAGCAATTACGTTATATATTCTTTTTAGAAAGATCTATTCCCATTTAACCGAACGCTGGAGATGGAATAAGCCTCTCTCGAGTGTATTATTAATATTGCTTTCCATAGTTTTTATTGTTCTCCCAGTTTGGGCTTTGATTAATTATTTAACGCCTAAGCTCCTTGGAATTTTTGAAAACACCGAAGAACTCGTGAGTAAGTTCAACATGATTAAAGATTACATGCAAGACAAACCCTTGTTAAAAGAAATAGACATGTCGGATAGTGCACTGTTTAATTTACTCCAAAAAACAGCTCGCTATATTCCGAATCTGATTAACTCGGTAGCAGAGGTTGTCATAAACCTAATCGTTTCCTTTTTTGTATTATACTTCATGCAAGTTCATAGTAAGAAAATGGAAGAAACTATTTACAAGGCTATTCCTTTTTCCGAGAAAAGTAAAATTGACATTTGGGAAGAGGTGAACATGATGGTAAGATCAAACGCACTCGGAATACCGATTTTAGGCTTCTTCCAGGGAATAGTAGCAGTGTTTGGGTATTATTTCTTTGGAGTAGATAACGCAGTGTTATGGGGCATCGTAACAGGCATAGCGACTATTATTCCAATAATAGGGACCATGGCCGTTTATGTGCCTATTTGTTTATTCGAACTTGCATCAGGTGATACCATTAATGCCATTTGGCTCATCTTATATTGTTTTTTTCTAGTTGGTGGAATTGACAACGTTTTACGGTTCACAATTTTAAAAACCATTGGAGACGTTCCTCCATTAATAACGGTATTTGGAGTACTGTTAGGTTTGAACCTTTTTGGAATGTTGGGGTTAATATTCGGTCCATTGATCATATCGTCAGTAGGGTTATTGTTAAAAGTATATTCTAATGAATACGGTAAAGGAACGCCAGATATTATTGATCCTCCACATATAAATAAAAAAGAATAACACCCTTATTTAAATATCATTTACTGTTCATCTAGTTGTGTGTAGATTGAAAAAATAACGGTAACTAACGCTTCTATTTAACCTATATTGTGGAATGCTCTTTTTAAATAATTGATTGAGCATGCCAGATGGAATTTCTGTATGAAACAAATAAGGAGGAATATAATTGATTCTAAATCCTTCTAAGAATTGGATTTCACCTAAAAACGTGTAAGGCTCTCAGATGAATACAATACCTCTTTAGATAAACAACTGATTGCCCTAAACCAAGAAGAGTTCATACGAAAGTGAATTTCATTTCCCCTGTTATTTAGTAGCGGGAACCGAACAAACCACGAAAAGCTTTTCTGAAAATTTAAAACGCTAATAATCTCAGTATAAATACATTTTATATTTATATCATCTCCGTTGCCTTATGGATAAGAGCATCTACATTATTCACTCTAAATTTTGCAGAAGATTATGCCGATGACTCTCTACGGTAAGAGGACTGATAAAGATTTCTCGCCTATTTCTGCAGAACTTAATCCTGATGTCAGTAAAACGAGAATTTTCTTTTCGCATTGGGCAATAGCAGGAAGGTTTCCTGACTGATGGTTTTTCAATTTATTTTCGATTCCATTAACCCTTTCGCTGCTGTTTATCTATCATGTTGAAACAAAGAAATGAAATAATAAAAAATTAATTAGCCCCCCCATAATTGAGCATTTTGATATATTTTAATACATCGTGTACATGCTGCTTGGCAACCTTGTCCTTTTCAGGGTAGCCAAAGCGTATTTCCAGATACTGATTACCCATATAATAGGTTTTTGCAAGCCCGCTCATATAGCCACTCTCCGGATGCTCTTCGTAGAAAATATCATTGTGGCTGTATTGGTATTTTGCCTTCTTTTTATTTCCCTCGATAAAATCCTCTTTGTTCAGTGTTGTCGGTTGCATTGTGGTGTAGAGGTAAACATCCCCCCCTTCTGAAAGATAGGAAAAATAGTAATCGCCTTTACATGCTCTGCCGTCTTGGACAAAGGGTGTATCTTTGATTTTGAGAAAAACATCGTTGCTATTATTTTTTGGATACATACCTAAAAATGGATCTTGCCAGAAGCTTTTGGGCTGATTCACCTTTCGTAAGTCCGAAACCTCAGCGTTTTTCCATTCTGGAATATTCAGTCCTAAGCTTTGGTTGACCTCTTTCAGCTTGTCTAAGGTAGCCAACGTATCGCCTTTCAAAGGCACAACTGTTTCAAAAACCAATTGACCCCGTTGATAAAAACCTAACAGGTAATTCTGGTAATTTGTCGATGCCCAATAGATTCCTGTTTTATAGTTAGGATTCTTGGCTAGAACCGATGTTTCGGATAGAGAAGAATGATGCATATCCCCGACAGCTTCAACACCACCAAAGATAGGGTTACCCGTCTCAAAATAACCATCGCTTAGAAAAAACTCCTGATCATCGTAAAGAAGTGTGGCATGAAGGAACAAATCGCCCCAAAGCGAATCGCGAAAAAGAATTTCCGATTTTCGAAAAATCACCGTATCGATACTCTCGTAACGCCCCACTTCTTCAATGGCATTGTAATAACGTCCTTTGAATGGGAATATCTGCCTTGAATTTGTGATCACCAAGGAACCATCTCCACCTCTGTCCACTTCATTGTCAAATGGCGCTTTTTTTAGCCAGTCATATAGATTTCCTCCAGTGAGTTCTTTTACATCTTCATCCCATACAAATTTTCTTTTGATCTGGGTAGATTGATCGCAAGAAGCAAGCGCGATCAATAAAAACAGCACAACAGATGTTCTATATATGTATATTAAAGTGTATTTTCTCATAATCAGTTGCATATAGAAATGGAGCTTTTAAAAAAGTAAAGATGCTCCAAACCGATATTTCATGTACCAGCCAATCCCAATAAATATTAATATAACAAATATGATTGCTATAATGATTCCTGTTCGGTAGTTCTTTTTATCAAACTCATAAGTTTCGGGATGAATAGAGAATTCAGAATAAATAAAAGGGTCTATACGAAGATCAGGGCGAAATAAGGCAATCCCCTGCAAAAAATGACTTCGCAGAATACGGCTATTTCGCGCGTAGTAACTATAACCTAGATCGGGATGAAAAGTTCTCACTTCATGTTTCTTTCCATTC
>DXEZ01000312.1 GCA_019114715.1 Candidatus Sphingobacterium stercoripullorum
CGTAGCCCCCTTCGGTCTTCACCTCCTCGGTAGATTCAACTACTAAAAAGCGTCCTCCTAGGGACTCCACCTGCTCCTTTGTTTCTGGGCGTACATCGGACACTTCCACTACAGCGCCTAGGCGCTTAGCTGTAGCGATGGCCTGTAGGCCTGCCACCCCTGCTCCAAAAATCAGCACTTTGGCGGGTGTGATAGTCCCTGCAGCAGTCATCATCAGCGGGAATGTTTTCCCTAGGGCATTAGCTCCCATGATTACGGACTTGTAGCCCGCTAAGTTCGCTTGCGAGCTCAGGGCATCCATCTTCTGGGCCCTAGAAATCCGCGGCACGGCATCCATGGCAAAGGAAGTCACCTTGCCTTTATTCAGCAGATCGATTAGCTCGGGCTGCGTATAAGGATATAATAGGGAAATGCTCACCGCTTGACTCTTAAATGCGGCAGCTTCCTCGAGGCTGGGTGAGTTCACCTTAAGAATGACGTCTGCCCCGAGCGCCTGCTCCTTATCAACAACCTCCGCTCCGGCGGCTGAATAATCCTGGTTGGAAAAATTGGACCCCAGACCGGCATCGCTTTCTACTTGCACCTGAAAACCCTTTTTTATAAGGAGTTTAACCACCTCAGGGGTGAGCGCTACTCGGCGCTCATGCTCTTTAATCTCTTTAAGTACTCCTAGTACCATTGTCTTTTGGTTTATAAATTCAATCACAACCTTTGTGACACGAGGCAAATATAAAACATATATTATCAATTTTGAACCTAAAAAGGAAAAAGAGTAATATTTTATTAAGTTAAACAGCTTTATATTATCATTTAAAATGAAATCAAATCAATTTAATAGAAGCTTTATAAATCAGACATAAGGCTAAAAACACCATTTCTCAATGGTTTTAGCAGGCTAGTTTTCTGGTAAAAAAAGCTTAGGCCTATAATCATTTGGAGATTTGCTCCAGTTTCAGTTTAATGGGGAAGTCAGTATAAATAGTGTAAATCAACCATTTACAACAGGAGTGAATGTCTGGATTTGTTATAACGAGATGTATCGAGTTTTTTTTATAAAAGAAAGTGCAAAGGCTAGTATCATTATGAACAGATGTACCAAGTTTATACTCTTATAAAAGAAAGTAAAGCTTGGTGTTGTTATGGTGTGAGGTTATCTTTAACCCATTTAAAAGAAAAAAACGAAGACTGGTTTTGTTAGGACGAGAAATATCAAGTTAGCTCATTAGCATGAAGGAAATCGAAGTCTGGTGTTGTTATGGCGAGAAATACCAAGCTAACCTTTTTAAAAAAGAAGTGTATAGCTTAGCATATATTAATAAAAATGCTAAATGTAAAGATCAGCTACTTAGCTTCGCAACAAATTAAAGCAAAGTCGACTTAGATCCATTATTCACATATTAGTTATCATCCCACTTGTTACAATCGCGCTTTGCAGCGATCTGATCCAGGATTAACAATTTTCGAGAAGTCAACTTGCCCGTCAAGTTAACTATCAATAAAATTCAATGCTAATTTTAACAAGTATCGATCTGATTTTTCAAATTTATAGCTCTAGCAATTAAAACCCCGAGAAAAACGCTAATAACTCTAGTCAATACAAAGGAGCGAAAACCCGCATAAACCCGGCTATATCAACCACTTATAGCCTTATACTTTTTAAAACAACCTCTCTTTTACATATCTTAGTCTTTAGAGCAAAATAAATCGTCATCTACGGCAGTTTGCCGCTTGCCTTTTAAAAACTAATCAATAGCTCAAAAGGCTAAAACCTTTTATTAAAAACATGTGGTTATGAAAAACTCCTATACCATTTTTCCAGGCAATAAAAATGCATGGCGCACTAGTAAAGTCCACCTTTCTCTAGATTGGCTCAACCCGAAATACTCCCTACCCTTTGCAAGCGAGAACAGGTTGTATGACAAGGATGGTATCAAAGTCTATATCCAAGAATTCGCCCTGAGTCCTTTTAAAATTGACTTAATTCAAGTTGAAGTCCCCACTACTACTTATATCCCCATAGAAACACATTGCAGGTGGCTATTCATGCATTTCATCTTTGAAGGCGGAGTCCTATATACCAGGGAAGATAAAACCCCGATTACCAACGCCACCAGTGGTAACTACTTCATGTCCTATTACAGTCCCGGTAATTATTTTGCAAAAGTAGAGAAAGGCCTTCATGTAATACTCGTTATCAACATCCTTCCAGAGTGGATAGAACAGTACAACCCGAAGCTACAAAACATCAACGCCTTTATAAATAGGTTCAAGCACGGATCAAAGCCCTATGAAACAATGGGACACTTCCCAATTAATAAAAAGGTGCAAAGGTGGCTTTATAAGGTCTACGCTTTCAAACACGACAATAGCGGTGCGCTAGATGGAAACATTAGAAAACATATGAGCTTACTAATAGAGCACTATGATGAGACCTCATACAACCAAGATGCCGACAAAGCTTATCAGATTAAGCAATTCATCGATAATAACTACCAAAACACGGAAGTGACCGTCCGATTTATTGCAGATAGTTTTTTCCTGAGCCCGCAGACATTATTAAATATTTTTAAGAACAGATACCACAACACGGTGCAACACTATTTAAGTATGCTAAGGTTAGAGAAAGCTATACGAATTATGGAAGAAGAAAACTGCAAAATTAGTGAGGTTTATATGCGTGCTGGATTCTCGGATGAAAGAACTTTTCGC
>DXEZ01000313.1 GCA_019114715.1 Candidatus Sphingobacterium stercoripullorum
GTAGCGGTTCAAGCGACAACAAATACAAAATTATATCAGTTTGTATACGAATGGTTGGGCACTCCTTATAGATTAGGTGGCGATTCAAAACGAGGAATCGACTGTTCTAAATTCTCTTCAGCCTTATACGAAGATGTTTTTAAAACAAGCTTAGGGGTAAATAGCCGATACCAGTACAAAGAAACCACTCCGGTTAACAAATCAGAATTAGAAGCTGGAGACTTAGTGTTTTTCAAAATCAGGAGTAGAAACATCACACATGTTGGAGTATACTTAGGAGACGATAAGTTTGCGCATGCCTCCTCGAGTAAAGGAGTGATGATTAGCAACTTAAACGAAAGCTATTGGCAGAGGTACTATTACAGTGGTGGTAGACCAAAAGAAGTTGAGCAGCAGAAACAACAAAGAAGAATGATTGCTGACATCAAGTTACCAGAAGATGTAGATGTCCAGTTAAATTAAATCAAGCTTTAAATACTTTAAAAATACCCAACCCGAACAATTAGATTGTTCGGGTTTGTTTTTTGATAAACTTTTGTATTTTTGTTTTATAGATATTTTCAACATATGACCGAGAAAAAAACGCTAATTATCAATCATCGTCAAATCAAGCAAAAGGCCAGACGAATAGCTTTTCAAATACTGGAAGACAACTTCGAGGAGAAAGATATTGTGCTAGTAGGTATAGCAGATAGAGGCTATATATTTTCACAACGTATCTTAGAACATTTACAGGAGATTGCACCTGATAAAAACATTTCTTTAGTGAAGGCCCATATAGGAAAGACAAAAAGAAAATTAGACGGTAAAATCGATCAAGATCACTCTATAGCAGAAAACAAAGTAGTCATCGTTGTGGATGATGTATTAAATAGTGGTAAAACATTAGCTTATGCTTTAGGCTTATTCATCAATACACCGCTTAAAAAAATGCGTACAGCTGTACTGGTTGATCGCTGCCACCACACCTTCCCTATACGAAGTGACTTCTACGGAATAAAGCTTTCCACAACCTTAAAAGAACACGTACAAGTCTGTTTCACAGAAGAAGGGTTCTCAGAAGATGCCGCATGGTTATTTTAATAGCAGCTGCCAATCCTATAAAGCAAGAACAACATTTAAGGCATTAAAAAAAGCTCCCAATTAGGAGCTTTTTTATATCGTTAATTCTTCATGGCAATTCGTAGTTTTCGACCTGCCCTAATCCTATGATCTTTTAAGTTATTATCTGCTTTTAATTGCTGAACGGAAACTCCTTTATATTTTTTTGCAATCGTAGATAGTGTATCACCACGCTTTATGGTGTAGGTCACGTAGCGTACGCTTGCTCTCTCGTTCCCAGTTGCGTTGCTTCCGCCTGTACTAGCTAAAACAGTTTCGCTACGCTCGAGCACCTCTTCTTTTCGAATATTCTCTTGGTTCAAGACTGCATAAAGCAACGAATCATTCCTGCTGTCTTCATCCATGGGTAACACAACCCTCCTTGGACTCCCATTAGAAGCTGGGATTAAAGAGGTTTTCAGTGATGGATTAAATAGCCTCAAAGTTTCTATGGGTTTACCAACGGCTTTCGCTAAACTCTCCAATTGTATAGGCCTATCTACCATCAACACCTCATGCTCTTGGTTAAGCTCCGAGTAAATAGGCTGAACCTCATGTTCATTATAATAATTTAATGCATAAGCCATAGCTATAAACTTCGGTATATACCTTTGCGTTTCTTTAGGCAAATAGGGAGACAGTTTCCAAAAATTAGGACTACTCATCCCAGAGCGTTTGATGGCCCGTCGTACACAGCCCCTCCCGCAATTATAAGATGCCAAGGCTATCAACCAATCGTCAAACTCATCATAAGCACCTTTAAGGTATTCAGCAACAGCTACGGAAGCCAAAAATGGGTCTTTCCGCTCGTCTAACTTACTATCAATAGTTAGATTGTGATATTTAGCAGTTGCATACATAAATTGCCAAGGGCCTACCGCTCCAGATCTAGAAACTAAGTGAGGATCAAGCGAAGACTCAATGACTGAAATAAACCGGATTTCTTGCGGTATATCGAACTGCTCGAAAACCTCTTGATAAATCGGGAAATAATAAGCGCTCATACCTAGAAGCTTCCCAATATAAGGCTTATAGTTTTTTGATACAAACCTATTGATATGACTACGAACCTCCGAGTTGTAATCCAATGGCACAACTCGCTCAATAGCCTTCAACCTCCTTGCTAATAACAAATCTTGATTGTCGATAGTAAGATTTCCACCGACATCGTTTTGAACCTGTAATATCCCCTTAACTAATGTTTCATGTTGAGCGTGCGCAGACTCCATAACCAAGTCTGCTAATTGTTTCGTGGACTGTTCCTCTGGAGATAACTTTTGAGCACATAATACATATGGTGCTAAAAACACCACTGAAAATGACAAAGCAACCTTTAGAAAAAGCTTCTTAAACTGCATAATAAATTCAAGTAAAGAAACAAGTGTAATTCACTTCTTGTTTACAGGTAGATTTTAAAATAACACGCATTAAAAAAGGCCTCAGCTCACTGAAACCTTTTAATATCGTTCAATATTAATTGTCTTGAGGTTTATTTGCCTCATTTGTAGTTGTTGTCGAAGTCGTATTCTGAGGCTCTTCTGTAGGGGTTTCTTTTTGCCCTTCTTTAAACTCTCTAATACCACGTCCCATTCCTCTCATCAACTCAGGAATCTTTTTCCCTCCAAATAAAACAAGTACTATCAATACTATTATTAAGACCTCCTGTCCTCCCAAAAACAACAATCCAGATGTATACATTTCTTTTAATATAAGCTTTTAAAATTCAAACTCTTGGGTCAGCTTAGCTGGCCTTCTCTACTCAATAAGCAAAGATAGTTATTTTTTTATTTTAACTACAACTATTTCGCAATCCAAATTTGAGGGTTAACTGGCTTAAGCCCTTGAAAAATCCCAAAGTTAATATATGAATAACCTAACTCAGCATCCTCTTTCGCAGTTCCGATCGCTTCTCCCCCTTTAATCTTTTGTCCCTTTCTAACATTAACAGTCTTCAAATTCGAATACGATGTAAAGAATTCACCGTGACGAATCACAACCGTACCTGGGAATGCCTGAGCGACCTCTCCATCAAAAATACAGTTTACCTGTCCGTTATCTGGAGTTTGAATGGCTATATCGGGGTTGAAAACACGAACGTTCTGTTCAGTCATTGCATTTCCGTAAGGTCTAACTATCTTACCTCTGGAAACTGGCCATGGTAAGCGACCTTGATTAGACCGGAAGTTCGCGGAAAGCTTAGCCGTCTCTGGTGTAGCGCTTAAAATTTCGCTATCGGTTTTTCTAGGCATCTCTTTCTCTACCTCTTCAACCGTTTTACCCGTTCTTCTCGCTTGCTCTTCAGCCATTAAGCGCCTAGCAGTCTCTGCTCTACGTCTAGCCTCTTCTACTTCTCTACGAATTGCGGCTTGAATTGCGGCATCTAACCTTCTTTTTTCTTTTTGCTTAGCCGATAACTGCCCTTGGTAAGTTCTTTCTTCTTGAACAATCTTACTTAGTTCTTGCGCATGCGCTGCACGGTCTTTATTTATTTTATTACGTTCTTCTTGCTGCTCTTTAAGTAAACTTTGTTGCAACTTTTTATCTTGCTCCAACTGAGCTACTTTCAGTTCTATACTCTTTTGAGTTTCCTCGATTTCTTTGGCTTTAATTTTTCTAGCATCATTAAACTGCTGTAAATACTTCACGCGTTTAAATGCTTGATTAAAATCCTTAGATGCAAAAACAAACATCATTTTATTATATGCGTTTTTATTTCGAAATGCAAAAAGAATCATCTTCTCATAATCATCTCTCATTTTTTGCAATTCGGCTTTTAACTCTGCAATAATCTTATTGTTGTCGTTTATCTGTTTATTAATTAGGTTAAGTTCACTGCTAATCGTATTGATTTTATCTTCCCTTAACTTCAATTGTCTGCTTAATGCGTTTACTTCTTTTTGTGAAAGCATCTTCGCTTCGATTTTTACTCGAATAATTTTTTGAAGCTCCGCAATCTCTTGATCTATTCGTTCCCTTTGTTTTTTCAATTCAGCACTACTCTGCGCATTGGAAATGCCTATGCTTCCCGCAATAAACAATAGAATCAAGAAAATCCTCTGTAAACTCATCTGCCTTATATACTTCTTTTATAAATTCCTACAAAAATAGACATATCCATGAGACTATATATAGAAATCCTGTTTTTTTAACGTTTTTTAAATTACCACACCTGAAAGAGGATCTCAGTTACTAAAGAAATCCCCCATCAATAGGCGACTTGTAGCTTATTTGTTTTTGCGAGCTTTCTCTACTAAGGAGTGCCCTGTATACGTTTATAGTTATCTGGAATTTTAAAAGGAGTCTCTATTTCTGTTGGAAAATCAACTTTAGAATAGCTCATATCAACCTTCACCTCTCCTTGAACTCCAGTAAATTCCAATATAAAGTCTAATGGAAATTCTTTTCCTCCACCTTTATCAAACCTCCCGTAGTAAGCCTCTACTGTTCTTTTGCTTGCCTGACTACTTAAGCTGCTAAAGAAGGGTCTGTTATTCTCGCTCAAACCAAAATGAAAAACCAGATCATCTTTTTGCCCTAATATCTGTGTTTCATCTTCACTTTGCAAAACTTGCAGATTATCTGTTCGCAGTATACCGGAGTTTATATTTCCTATTAAAAGGTCCTCCAATAAAGCGTAATCGATATCCGGATGAACTAGCTTCTTCATGTACTCCATAGATTCTGAAATATACTCGCCATGCAATCTATTAACAACAAACACACTATCGGGGCGGATTAAGATGCGAGCAGCTTCAATGCCTAGCATAGCAGTTGCAGAAATCCAAATACCCTCATTCTTTTTTATCCGTATATTTAGTGTAGCATCGTTGGTACTTTTACCCATCCGGATCTTAGCACGTGCTTTACCACTAAATGCTCTAAAGTCAACGTTTGCAAGTTCGAAATTAGTATTGGGAACTACAGCCTCGGGCTGGTTTACATCGCTAGGTGCCCGCTTAGCCACCTTTTTCCTAGCTCCACAAGATCCTAAGATAACCACTGATAACAGCCAGATTGCCAGAGTTAACCTGCGGTATTTTAAAGTCCCTATATTCATTTTTAATTGTTGTTAGATATTTTGTCCTTCAGTTTTTCCACATCAGCATCGTCATTAGCGAGCTTTAAAGCTCTTCTCCATTGCTTTTGTGCATCTTTTTGCTTTCCTAACTCCAGCAAGATATCGCCGTAATGTTCTAACACCACTGAACTTGGATTCGATTTATTCACAGCCTTTTCTATCCAAGCTTTCGCTTCCTCAAACCGCCCCTGCTGAAACAACACCCAGGCGTAAGTATCTAAGAACGTGGTGTTATCCGGCTCTAACTCCAAAGTTTTTTTCGAATACTTCTCTGCTGTATCTAATTTTTCTTTTCGCAAAGAGAGGTAATAGGCTAAATTATTTAAAGCAGAGACATTCAAGCTATCTAAATCAATTGCCTCCTGATAAGCTACATCGGATGCCTCAGTCAACTCGAGTTTGTGGTACAAGTCACCTAAAGAAGCATAAATATTGCTTTGCACAAAAGGACTTTCTTTATCCGAATAATTCAATGCACCTTCCAGCAATTCTCTAGCCTGCTTTAAATCATCTTTCATGAAATAGGCAACACCAGAAAAATACAGTAGCTGCGGGTGATTGGGGTTCTTAGCAAGTCCTTGTCTAGCGTGCTGTATTGCACGATCAGGATCGCTAGAGGCTAAATCAGCATTGATAAGCATGCGCCAGGCATCGATATTTTGCGGCGAAATACTAACGGCAGTAAGGAATAAGGATCTTGCTTCGTTCACTTCTCCTTTTCGCCATAAAATATCTCCTTTAAACAAGTGGGAGTCTGCAATATTCGGGTGCCTTATCACTAGAGCACTAGCAAGCTCTTGTAATTGATTTATATTAAACTCTTCAGTATGGGAGAGTAAGGAAAACATAATCCTATGTTTCTCCATAAACGGAACCTGATCAGATTGAAAAGCAAGTAACAAATAATCGTAGCTTCTCTTTTTCTGTTTGGCCACTTGGTATATATCGGCAAAGTCCAAATACAGATTCTCATCTTTAATAGTGTTTAAGCCTTTTTCTAGTAAGGAAATGGCCTTTTTAATTTGTTTACCGTCTGCATAAATAAAGGCTAGGTTGCTATAAACCTGGCGAATATTAGTTTCTTTATCTACCCAATAGCTAAGCAATTCGGCCGCCTCTTCTTTCTCCCCCTGCTCTATCAGTAATTCTGAGCGCATGACATCTAAAGTATCCGTTCGTCCAAACCTATCTTCAGTTTGACTTATTAATTCCAATGCATTCGTCGTATCGCCTTTGTTTTGAAGTAATAACACACCTTCCCTGTAAACCTGCTGGTTATCCGGGAATATTTCCATGAGCTCATTAATCAGTCCTATTGCATCATCAAATTTCTGTTGTCTTTTATAAAGCTCGAGTAAATAGTTACTATAAAGTAGATTATCTTCTTCTAATTCGTGCGCTCGTAATGCGGAAGCTTCTGCTTGTTGCAACTCACCACCTTGAGCTAATAACAGTGCGCGAGCGTAATGAACTTCAGATGCATTTGGGTATTTTGAGATAACCACATCTAACTGCGACAATGCTCCCATAATATCTCCCGCTTGAAGAACCTCTTCAACTTTTTTCAGTTCATTCTTATATTCCTCAGTACTCCCCTGCTGCGCTACGGCACTCCCAGAGATTAAAACACCGATTAACAAAACAACTGCAATCAGATTTATGCAACCCAAATCTATAAACTTTCGATTCATTATATAATATACATATCTTCTTCAATGTAAAAACCCCATTCCTACAGGAGACTTTCAGTTAATTAAGGCTCAAGTTAACAATAATCCGACCATCGTAGACCTTTTATTTATCAAAAAGTGTTAAATTAGATAAGGAAGACCCCATCCAACTCAACTTTCATATATCAATGAAGCAAATAACCAAAGCGCAAGCAGTTAATAACATTACACCTTAAAAAAAAGGAGTCTACAGGCAATCAAAGCCCTCTAAAAAATCTACTTTTATAATTTTTTGTATTTATAAATATTTACCGTACCTTTGCAGTCTCTTGTATTATAGCAAGAAAATAGTTAAAATTTTTTATTAATTAAATTAATAGCAAGTGAATACGTTAAGTTACAAAACTGTCTCAGCCAATAAAGGCACCGTCAACAAAGAATGGGTCGTTGTTGACGCTGAGGGCGAGATTTTGGGGCGTTTGGCTAGTAATATTGCTAAGTTGATCAGAGGAAAGCATAAGCCATCCTTTACCCCTCACGTAGACTGCGGAGATAACGTTATCGTTATAAATGCAGACAAAGTTAAGCTTACAGGCAAAAAGCTAGCTGACAAAGTATATCTACGTCACACTGGATATGCTGGTGGCCAGCGCAAGACTACGGCCAAGGATTTATTGAACAAATACCCAGAGCGCATTATTGAAAATGCCGTTCGTGGTATGTTACCTAAAAATCGATTAGGTCGTCAATTAATTAAGAACTTACATGTGAATGTAGGTACAGAGCATTCCTTCGGAGCTCAAAATCCAAAAACGGTTAAATTCTAATTAAAAAGTCTATGTCTGTAACAAATACATCAGGAAGAAGAAAAACCGCAGTCGCCCGAATTTATTTAACTCCGGGAAGCGGAAAAATTAATGTAAACAACAAGGATTACAAGGAGTACTTTCCAACCTTGCCATTACAATACATCGTTAACCAAGCCTTTGAAGTGACTGAAGCAGAAGGTTCATTTGATGTGAACGTAAACGTAAGAGGTGGTGGTATCAAAGGTCAAGCAGAAGCAGTTCGCTTAGCAATAGCAAAAGCGCTAGTAGAACTTGATCCAGAGAACAAACCAGCATTACGCTCGAAAGGTTTAATGACACGTGATAACCGTATGGTTGAGCGTAAGAAACCAGGACGTCGTGGAGCACGTAGAAGATTCCAGTTCAGTAAACGTTAATCAAAGGAGGAAAGAAAAATGGCAAGAACAAATTATAAAGAGCTATTGGATGCCGGTGTACACTTTGGTCACCTTACGCGTAAGTGGAATCCAAAAATGTCGAAGTACATTTTCATGGAGAGAAACGGTATTCATATTATCGATTTAAATAAAACAATTGTAAAGTTAGACCAGGCAACTACGGCGCTTAAAAACATCGTAAAGTCTGGACGTAAAGTACTTTTTGTTGCTACTAAAAAGCAAGCAAAAGAGATCATCGCTGAAGAAGCTAAAGGTTGTAACATGCCTTATGTAACTGAGCGTTGGTTAGGTGGAATGTTGACCAACTTCGCGACTGTACGTAAGTCTATTAAGAAGATGGGTAACATCGACAAAATGGAAAAAGACGGTACTTTTAAAGTTCTATCTAAGAAAGAGCGTTTAATGATCCAGCGTGAGCGCACAAAGTTAGAAAATATCTTAGGTGGTATTTCTGATTTAAACCGTTTACCTGCTGCACTTTTCATAGTCGACGTTAAAAAAGAACACATTGCAGTTGCAGAGGCTTTAAAATTAAACATCCCAATTTTTGCGATGGTTGATACTAACTCTGATCCAACTACAGTTGACTTCCCTATTCCTGCAAACGATGACGCTTCAAAATCTATCACGTTAATCTCCAAAGTAGTAGGAGAAGCAATTCGTGAAGGTCTTGATGAGCGTAAGAGAGAAAGAGAAGAAGAAGCAGAAAAAGAAGCAATCGAAGCTAAAAAGGCTGTAGATAACGCTCCTGCGGAAACAGAAGAAAAAGCTAAAGAAAAAACAGAAAAAGAATAATAATCATTCTTTCAAATACAAGGCCGGAAAGATGATAGCTGTTTACCAAAAATAACACGCCTTCTCTTTCCGGTTTTTCAATTAAGAAACATCAACCAGTTTGGTTGTAATACTATAACTTTTAAACATATAAAACATGTCAGTGAAAATTTCGGCATCAGATGTAAATAAGCTGCGCCAACAAACTGGAGCAGGTATGATGGACTGTAAAAAAGCATTAGTAGAAGCTAATGGAGACTTTGATGCAGCTATCGACTACCTTAGAAAAAAAGGAGCAAAAGTTGCTGCTAGCCGTCAAGACCGTGAATCTAACGAAGGTGTTATTATCGCAAAAACTACAAGCGATAATAAGTCTGGGGTTATAATTGAAGTAAACTGTGAGACAGACTTCGTTGCTAAAAACGCTGATTTCATTGCATTTGCAGAAGCTATTGCAGAGAAAGCATTAAACGAAAAGCCTGCTGATCTAGATGCGTTAAAAGCTCTAGAAATCGACGGTGTAACAATCGAAAATCAAATAATAGAACAAACTGGTAAGATCGGTGAGAAAATCGAACTATCTACCTACCAAACTGTTTCTGCAGAGCGTGTTATTCCATACATTCATGGAAACTACCGTTTAGGTGTTTTAGTTGGTTTATCTGCTGATAGCGAGAATATCGAAGAAGTAGGTAAAGACGTAGCTATGCAAATTGCAGCTATGAACCCTATTGCAATAGATAAAAATGGAGTTGACGCAAGCATTGTAGAAAGAGAACTAGAAATTGCTAAAGAGCAAATCCGTGCGGAAGGTAAGCCTGAAGAGCTATTAGAGAAAATTGCTCAAGGTAAATTAAACCGTTTTTACAAAGACAATACTCTACTTCAACAAGACTTTGTTAAAGATTCATCCAAATCTGTAGCAAAAGTTTTAGACGAGGTTAGTAAAGGTTTAACAGTTACTGAATTCAAAAGAGTTCAACTTGGAGCTTAAGTTTAAGCTTTAAACTGTAATAATCTTATAAAAGGAGCTGTTAAATTCAAACAGCTCCTTTTACTTTAACAGCAAAAACCAGCCATCGAAACAATCCCAATGTTTTAGATATAAAATAAACTCCAACCTGCAATTTTGATAAATCACATGGGGTTAACCTACCCCTCCTAAAAGCCACCACCTCCTCCCTATCCAATAATAATTCTTTTTTACAGACACCACTAAAAACTTTCAAACC
>DXEZ01000314.1 GCA_019114715.1 Candidatus Sphingobacterium stercoripullorum
CGCTGGGGCCTTAAAGAGAATTTTATTTTGTTGACTACATCGAAGCTCGTCCATCCGACCGGTTTATCGATTAGCAATAATTCGCCACGAGCAAAGTCGAATTCTGTAGTTGTAATATTTTCTACCATATGAAAGCTAGACAACTAGATAACATCTAAGTTTTGTCCACTTAAAATTAATACAATAATAATTAAACCAACAACAATTCTGTACCATCCAAATACTTTAAACCCATATTTGGACAGATAGCCTATAAAAGAGCGAATTGCCACAATGGCAACAACAAATCCCACTAGGTTACCTATAATCAGTACGTTGATTTCTTGAGGTGTGAATGTATATCCTTCTTGAAAAAACTTATACAGCTTAACAACTGATGCTCCAAACATCATCGGTAAAGCCAAAAAGAAAGAGAACTCCGCAGCAGCCTTACGCGTTAAGGTTTGCGTCATACCACCAACGATGGTGCTGGCGGATCTTGAAGTCCCTGGAATTAGCGCTAAACACTGGTAACACCCAATGATGAATGCCTGTTTATAGCTTATATTATCCGAGTTCTGAATTTTGGGTTTATTAAACCACTTATCTACAAATAATAAAATAATTCCACCAATCACTAACATGACTGCAACCATCAAAGCGCTTTCCAATAGGCTGTCTATCCAGTCATTCAGTAGTAATCCTAGAATTGATGCGGGTATAGCTGCAACAATAATTTTGTAATAAAAATCTAAAGACTGAAAGAAACGTTTGTAATAAAGTACTAGCACCGATAAGATGGTTCCTAGCTGAATTACTATTGTAAACAGTTTTACGAACGCACTAGGCTCAATTCCTAGTATGGCAGTTCCAATAATCAAATGGCCAGTTGAGGAAACAGGTAAAAACTCCGTTAATCCTTCAATGATGGCTAAAATGATTGCTTCAATATAGCTCATGTTATTTTAAGGTGATTTGTTTTTTATTTGGCTTTGGGTTTGTATAGTATGGCTACGAATCCCAAGGCAAAACCAATAACTACTACTAAGGGGGCTATGGTGATCTTTGTGAAAGAGTATATATCATTAGTTCCTATCATAAGGATAAAACCGACAAGGACTAGGAGTATACTTAAGATTAACAGCTGATAGTTTTTCTTCTCGAAAATAAAATTATTGGTTGCAGTAGTTTTACTGTTTTTCCGTGTATGTTTAGTTCTGTTACTCATGTTAAATTTAAATTATTATAGCACATCTTAGCGGTATAAGCTATTGGATTTTGCACGTAAGTATTTTGTCACAGCAAAATAGGTGCTCAGTCCAGATATCAATACCCCCATTATTATAACAATTATGAAGATTGCAGCAAATTCATACCAGTCTCTAAGGAAAACCAGTTCCGGCATTTGCTTTTGGGTAAACTGTAATGTGAATACAAGTAGGAGTATGGCCATTAATGATCCAATTACTCCATGTAAAATTCCGTAAAGAATATACGGTTTTCTAATGAAGTTTTTAGTAGCGCCGATTAGCTGCATACTTTTAATAAGAAAACGCTGAGAATATATGGCTAAACGGATCGTGTTATTGATTAATGCAACTGCTATAATAAGTAATATGATAGTAAAGGCCAAAATCACAATTCCGATTAAACGGATGTTATTATTTACCATGTCTATAAGGGATTCCTGGTAAACTACTTCATTGACTCGGCTGTTTTTAGATATCTTCTCGATGAAGACTTGAATACTATCTGTGTTAGCATATTGCTCTTGAAGATATACATCTATAGCAGGGAGAAGTGGGTTGTGACCTAGGTATTCCACGAAGTCTTCCCCTAAATCTTCCTTGAGGTTTTTTGCAGCAAGTTCTTTACTGATATACTCACTGTTTAACACATAAGGATCCTTCTCTATATCTTTTTGTAGGGATAAGATGTCTCCTTCTGAAACGTTATCGTTTACAATTACGTTGAGTACAATGTTTTCCTTCACGTATTTGGAGAGGTTTTTTGCATGCACTAAAATAAGTCCCAGTAAACCTGTCATTAAAAGGACAAGTGCAATACTGATAACCGTAGATACGTAAACGGATTTGGTTTTTTTTCTAGATGAACTTTGCTCAATCATAGATATGAAATCTGCTAATGCTTAAACACTAATTTACATTGCGAAAGTAATGAATTTATGCCTGTTTTTTAAAACTAATGTGTTTTTTAACTTTATCTAACATTTTAAATGCGGTCATAAACTCCACTTTAGCAGTATTGCTTGCATAGTTTATCGTCTATTTGATAGAATTTCATTAATTTCGCAGGACTTTGATTTTTAGAAAATAACGATACAATGGGATTCAATCATAGAGAAATAGATAAAAAGTGGCAACGCTTTTGGGCTGAAAACCAAACTTTCAAGGTGGAGAGCCATTCCGATAAACCAAAATATTATGTGCTGGACATGTTTCCATACCCTTCGGGGGCAGGCCTTCATGTGGGGCACCCTTTAGGCTATATCGCTTCGGATATCATGGCTAGGTACAAGCGTTTAAGAGGATTTAACGTGTTGCATCCTATGGGGTATGATTCTTTTGGGTTGCCAGCTGAGCAATACGCTATTGAAACTGGTCAACATCCTGAAGTTACTACCGAGAACAACATTAAGCGTTATAGAGAACAGATGGATAACATAGGCTTCTCCTTTGATTGGAGTAGAGAGGTGCGTACTTCTGACCCTAATTACTACAGGTGGACGCAGTGGATATTCATGCAGCTATTTGATGCCTGGTATAATTTCCAGAATGATAAGGCAGAACCCATTGCTGATTTAGTGGCTATCTTTGAGAAAGAAGGAAACCAACATGTTGAGGCAGCCTGTGATGAAGATACACCATCATTTGATAAAGATCAATGGCAGTCATTCTCGGCGATTGAAAAAGAAGAGATCTTATTGCATTACCGCTTAACTTACTTAAAAGAAAGTACAGTAAACTGGTGTGCAGCATTGGGTACCGTCCTGGCAAACGATGAGGTGATCAACGGTGTGTCGGAAAGAGGAGGGCATCCTGTTGAACAAAAGAAGATGCTCCAATGGTCGATGCGAATTACGGCTTATGCTGAAAGATTACTTGCAGGCTTGGAAGAAATAGATTGGCCGGAGCCTTTAAAAGAGATGCAGAGGCACTGGATTGGAAAGAGTGTTGGAGCGAATGTGCGCTTCCCGGTGGCTCAAATAAATAAAGAAATTGAGGTTTTTACGACACGCTTAGATACCCTTTTCGGCGTATCCTTTTTGGCATTAGCTCCCGAACACGAGTGGGTTGAGTCACTTACTAGTGAGGCACAGAGAGCCGAGGTAGAAGCTTATGTGAAACAGACACAATCCCGCTCCGAGTTGGATAGAATGGCTGATGCTAAAACTGTTAGCGGTGTGTTTACAGGCGCCTATGCTCAGCATCCTATTACTGGAGAACAAGTTCCCATTTGGATTTCAGATTATGTGCTAGCTAGTTATGGTACTGGGGCAGTAATGGCAGTGCCATCTGGTGACCAGCGCGATTATTTATTTGCTAAGCATTTTGATCTACCAATAGTAGCAATTTCAGATGCGCAGGACATTTCAGAAGAAGCCGACCCAACAAAAGAGGGTAAATATATAAACTCCGATTTTATCAATGGAATGGAGTACAAGGAGGCACTAGAAGCCTTAATCAATAAACTTCAAGAGCTGGGACTGGGGGAGGCCACTACTACCTATAGAATGCGTGATGCTATTTTTGGTCGTCAGCGCTATTGGGGTGAGCCGGTTCCAGTTTACTTTAAAGATGGGATCCCAAAATTAATTAAACCAGAAGAGCTTCCATTGCTATTGCCGGCGGTGGATAAATATTTACCTACAGAAACAGGTGAGCCTCCTTTGGGTAGAGCTAAAGATTGGAAGTACAAAGATCAATATGAATATGAAAAATCGACCATGCCTGGATGGGCCGGTTCTTCCTGGTATTGGTTTAGGTACATGGATCCCGACAACCAAGAGGCTTTTGTTTCAAAGGAAAATGTCAATTATTGGAAAGCGGTTGACTTATATATCGGTGGTTCAGAGCATGCTACAGGGCATTTGCTATATTCTAGATTTTGGAATAAAGTCTTGAAAGACTTGGGTTTCCATAACGAAGAGGAACCGTTTAAAAAGCTGATCAACCAAGGGATGATCCAAGGTAGGTCTAACTTAGTTTACCGCGTGATAGATGAAAGTGGCAAGGGTACCAATACTTTTGTCTCTTACGGGCTTAAAGATCAGTATAGAACAGTACCCTTGCATGTGGATGTGAATATCGTGCACCAAGATATTTTGGACTTGGAAAAGTTTAAAGCCTTTAGACCAGATTTTGCTAATGCAGAGTTTGTTTTAGAAGACGGGAAATATCACTGTGGTTACGAGGTTGAAAAGATGTCAAAATCAAAGTTCAACGTAGTAAACCCCGATGATATTGTAGAGCAATATGGTGCTGATACATTAAGGATTTATGAAATGTTCTTAGGCCCACTAGAGCAGGCGAAACCTTGGAGTACCAATGGAATTGATGGCGTGAATAAGTTTTTAAGAAAAGTCTGGAGGCTATTTCATGACGATCAGGACAATTGGATTGTAAGTGATGAGAAGGCATCCAAGGAGGAACATAAATCGCTGCATAAGATCATTAAAAAGGTTGAAGAAGATATAGAGCGCTTTTCGTTTAATACTTCCGTTTCAGCTTTTATGATTTGTGTTAATGAGCTTACGGACCTTAAATGTCATAAAAGAGAGATTTTAGAAGACCTAATTATAGTATTGCATAGCTATGCACCCCATATTACGGAGGAGCTTTGGGAGAAGCTAGGTAATAAGCCAGGTACCATATCCTATGCTGCTTATCCTAAGTTTAACCCTGATTACTTAATAGAGTCGGAATTTAATTACCCGATTTCCGTCAATGGTAAAATGCGTTTGAATCTTCCTATGTCTTTGGAATTGACGCCAAAGGAAGCCGAAGAGCTGGTGTTAAATAACCCCGAAGTGCAGAAGTATATTGAGGGTAAAACGGTTAGAAAGGTCATTTTCGTTAAAGGTAGGATTGTGAACATTGTAGTTTAAATTACCGTTTCCAAATAGTTATAGGCCTTGCATTAATTTATATATGCAAGGCTTTTATCTGGGTGGATGTTTTTTTAAGGCATGTTATTTGTAGTTATGTGAGTCAAGCACAGAAAATATTTGTTTAAAAAAGACTAAGGCTATGAATAAACGTCCACTAACTACATGTGCATTGCTTTTTTTATTGGCAGTTGTACTGCTTTTTATTGTTACTTGCACTTCCATTGATTCTGCAATTATGGATCAGTAAAATTTTTTGTATTCCAAGTCGGTGACCTATCTTTTGCTTGGTAATATTCTTTAAAGCGTGAGCTTCTTTTATTTGTATTCGTTTTTGTACTTTTGCACCCATGATAGATATTTCCAATCTCTCGCTCCGTTACGGCAAAAGGGTGTTGTTCGAAGATGTAAGTATACGCTTCA